>NZ_CEYADA010000011.1:0-121040 GCF_982780845.1 Thalassococcus sp. | reverse complement strand
GCGGCAATCTACACCGAAACTCCCGCCGCACTGCTTCCTGCAGCGGAACGTAACGTCATGGCACATCTTATTGATCTTACGAGAAGAAAGGTCATTGAACACGAAGGAAACCTGCATGTCGCTTCCGGTTTCAAAGCAATTTGAGCGATCTGAAATTTTTTCTGCATTTTTGTGAAAACTGGGCTGGACGACCGGAATCCACATTGCTATATCGCCCCCATGTTCCGGCGTAGCTCAGCGGTAGAGCAGTTGACTGTTAATCAATTGGTCGTAGGTTCGATCCCTACCGCCGGAGCCATAAAAAGCCACTAAGCCTAACCGCTTAGTGGCTTTTTTGGTTTTATTCTAAGATCGAGTTTAACCTACGAATTTGTTTGTTTTTCCAAGATTACGTGTGTTTGAATAGATGCCAAATTTCTTAATTCATAGGATCAGCGATGACTCATAAATTGTCCAAGCGCGAAGTGCTCGCGTTGGAAAAAGCGCAAATTGAAAACGATCATCTTCAGGGTGACTTCTGTTTGAAAGCAAAGCTAGGGCCCGGAATCGGCGCGGGAACAATTGAAAATCTCGTTGCACTTGGCCTTCTGGAAATTGGATACAGTTCCTACCATCGCGAAGAAAATTGTGTGAGACTTACTGCTGACGGAGAACGTTGTTTAAACGGTGGGCTCACCACCGACGAAATTTTACAAAAGTGCCCTTCTGGAAAAATGTACCATGCTCCCCGTAACAAGCATTGGCCTGTGATTGAAAAAGGTGAATTCAGGTAGATCTCGGGATATGGTTTATGTGGCCCGCGATCCCAGTTCCTGACTGATGCGGGCCGCTGTCGTTTGGCAGATGGTGCGATACGCCCTTGGCTGTTCGTCGTAGCGCGATTTGGGAATGCAGATGCTGATCGCGGCCAACGGGATTTCTGTGTGATTCCGTAAAAGAGCCGCAAGACAAACGATATCGCGTTCCGTCGCAATCGGGCCTTCCGCAAAACCGCGCTTCGCCTTGTCATCCAGTTCCGCAGCACGTCGTTCGGGGGGAGCAATGGGAGGCGGGTGTTGTGGTCATCGGTCTGTTTGGCGTTTTGGTAAAATTCTCTTTTATCGATAAGCGACATTTCTTAAAAGAAACTGCTTTCTATCTAAACCCTTGCTAAACGTTATGCCGCTCTAAACGACTCTCAAAAAACACTTTCCGAAGTGTTGCTGTGCATGGACACAATGTGGCTAATCCTTTACGGTCGCTCTAAGTCTTTCGTCTGTAACCACCGATTTTTATTTTAAATTTCAGAATTTCTTATCAGATTACTATCAGGAAACAGAATGGGTCGCGAAGCAAATCTTTTGAAGTATATTGACACATCCGGTGTAGGCTTAGAAATTGCTCCATATTTCAATCCTCTCGTACCCAAGAGAAAACACAAAAACGTTTTGATTTTGGATGTAGTGAACACTGAAACTCTACGGTCGCATGCGCAAACAGACCCACTAATCCCAGATAACCAAGTCGATCAGATAGAGCATGTCGACATCGTCGGGGACGCGTGCCAAATACATGATCATTGCATGAAACATGACTTGGCTGGCAAGCTCGATTTCGTGGTATCTTCCCATAATTTTGAGCACCTACCTAACCCCATTAAGTTTCTCACAGGTGTCGAACAGTCGTTAAAGCCAGGCGGGGTTCTCAGCATGGCAGTTCCCGACTACAGGGCGTGTTTCGATTTTTTTAGGATGCCGACGCGATTAACCGATTGGTTACAGGCGTTTCATGAGGACAGGACCAAACCCAGTCCGGAAAGTATTTTTGATCAATCTGCGTTCCGCTCAATGTATGTAACTGAACATGGCGAGCAACCAGGATGCCATATATTGATCGATAGTCCTAGCAAGTTTGAACCAGTGAAATCTGTCCGTGATAGCTACTCGAACTACGTGCGCTTAAAATCGGATGCATCAACTTACATTGACACACACTGCAGTGTTTTTTTCCGGAGCTTTTCGAGCTTCTAGTCCTTGATTTGCAGTATCTAGGCTTAGTAAAACTCGAAGTTATAGAAATTTCAAAGACATTGGGTCACGAATTTTTTGTACATTTCAAACGTACAGAGAACTACGTTCAAATGGACGACGAGCTATATTATGCGAGACGAGACAAATTGCTAAGAGCTGTATCGATTAATCTAGGTGCCTCGGTTTATTTAATTCGTGACAGATCAATCTTTCGAAGATTGCCTAGAGTAGCACTAATGCACCTTCGGCACCTTAAGCAGCGCTTTTGGTGAGGATAACTTTAAACTCCCTCACCTTATTTCTATCAAAAAGATTTTTTGACTTCGCGCGATCCCAGTTCCTGACTGATGCGGGCCGCTGTCGTTTGACAGATGGTGCGATAGGCTCTTGGCTGTTCGTCATAGCGCGATTTGGGAATGCAGATGCTGATCGCGGCCAACGGAATTTCAGTATGATTCCGTAAAAGAGCCGCAAGACAAACGATATCGCGTTCCGTCGCAATCGGGCCTTCCGCAAAACCGCGCCTTGCCATGTCATCCAGTTCCGCAGTCCGCCGTTCTGGAGGGAGCAAGGGGGTTCGCGCATGTGTGTGGTCACCCCAATAGGCGTTTTGCCGTGCTTCGCCGGCCACTGACAGATGGAGCATGCCCACGGGCGTTTCATGAACATCCAGGCCCTGGTCCAGAATCCCGCGCGCCACCCGCAGCGCTTTCCACCCTTCGATCGCATCAGCCACCACCAAACGGGATCGATCCAGAACCGTAAGGTGAACCGTTTCGCCATAGTCCTTCACCATGCGTTCCAGAATGGGTCTGGACGTGTCGACCAAGGACGATGTGTTGATCAGGACGCGGTACAATGATGCGATCATCGGGCCCAATCGATAGCGCCCGCGCCCTACCCTTTGAACCATGCCGATTTTCCGCAATTCATCCATCAGATCATGCGTTCCGCTAGTTGACAGATTCATACGGCGCGCTATTTCCGAAAGACCGAGTTCAGGATCGTTTTCGGAAAATAGCCGCAAAATGTCCCCGACTTTCCGGATTGTCCCCATGATCGCATCCTCTGAAATTTGCGCCAGAGGAACCTTTCCGGAATTGGCGGAAATAATCACGGTATCGTTCAATACCTTTAGATATATACGGATTTCCGATTTTCTTTTCCAAGGTTTGGCCAGTCTCGCTCTGCGCCATCCAAAGGGAGGAAAATATGAAAGATCAAGCAGCGCAGTCCACTGCGCCCTATACCGGTGCCGAGTTCCTAGAAAGCCTTCAGGATAGCCGGTCCGTTTATATCCACGGCGAACGCGTCAAGGACGTGACCAAGCACCCCGCATTCCGGAATTCGGCGCGGATGGTTGCCCGTTGGTATGACAAACTGAACGAAGAAAAAGACAACATTGGCGTCAAAACGGACACCGGATCCGGTGGTTGGACCCATCCTTTCTTTAAGGGATCAAAAAGTGCCGATGATCTGGTGGCAGCACGCGATGCGATCGTCACGACCCAGCGCACCGCGCACGGTTGGATGGGCCGGTCGCCTGACTATAAGGCCGCCTTCCTTGGCACGCTTGGCGCCAACAGCGAATTCTACGGCGAATATGCAGACAACGCGAAAGCCTAGTATGCGCGGTCGCAAGAGCGTCTGGATTACTGGAACCATGCCATCATCAACCCGCCGATTGACCGTCACCTGCCGATCGAAGAAACCGGTGATGTCTACATGCAGGTGGAAAAGGAAACCGACGCGGGTCTGATTGTGTCCGGCGCCAAAGTTGTGGCCACAGGCTCTGCCCTGACGCACTACAACTTTATCGCCTACTACGGTGTCCCGATCAAAGAGAAGAAATTCGCTTTGGTGTTTACAGCGCCGATGGGGGCCGAAGGCGTTAAGCTGATTTCCCGCACATCTTACGAGCTCAACGCAGCCGTGATGGGCACCCCGTTCGATTATCCGCTGTCCAGCCGTCTGGATGAAAACGACGCGATCCTTGTGTTCGATAAGGTTCTGGTACCATGGGAAAACGTGTTCCTGTATGGTGACGTTGAAAAGGTAAATGCCTTCTTCCCGGCCTCCGGCTTTGTGCCGCGCTTTACGCTGCATGGTGTGACCCGTCTGGCGGTCAAGCTGGACTTCATTACGGGCCTGTTCTCGAAAGCACTGGAAGCGACGGGGACCAATGTGTTCCGCGGCCCACAGACTGCTGTTGGCGAAGTGATGGCTTGGCGGAACCTGTTCTGGGGTCTGAGCGACGCGATGGTGAAATCGCCGATCCCGTGGGAAGGCACCAATGGCTATGTTCTGCCGAACATCAACTACGGCCTTGCCTATCGCGTCTTTGCTCCGATGGCCTATTCGCGGATCAAGGAACTGATCGAACGTCACGTGGCCTCTGGTCTGATCTATCTGCCCTCTTCGGCTTTGGATTTCGGTTCGGACGAAGTGCGCCCCTACATAGACCGCTTTGTACGCGGCTCGAACGGCATGGTCTCGATTGATCGTGTGAAGCTGCTCAAGCTTCTGTGGGATGCAATGGGGTCCGAATTCGGTGGCCGTCATGAGCTGTATGAAACCAACTACGGCGGCAACTATGAAGCTATCCGCATCGAAACCTTGCTGACCGGCCAAGCCACCGGCGAGATGGAGATGCTCCAGCAGTTGGTCGAAGACTACATGTCCGAATACGGCATCGATGGTTGGAACGTCGCAGACATGATCAACCCTTGGGATGTGAACCGTCTGAAGGCGGGCTTCCAGTAACTATAGCAATGCGGCCCGTCCAAAACCGGCGGGCCGCCTTCTGTTTGAATTTGAAGGCGCTGACATGGATCTGGATACGACCAAGACACAAGTCCTGTCCGATACGCAAATAAGCTTGTCCCATTCGATCATAGCGATCGGAGCCTTTGACGGCGTGCATCGTGGGCACCAAGCTTTGATCAGCGCCGCCGTCAACGAAGCACGCATAGCCAAGGTGCCATCTGTTGTCTGGACATTCGATCCGCCGCCAAAAGTGGTGTTCGGCCGCGTCCCTCAGTTGTGCACTCTCGAAGAAAAACTGGCTCGCATCACCCGCCTGGGGGCCGATTACATCGTCGTTGCGTCCTTCAATCGCCACTACGCCGCCAAAAGCGCAAAGTCTTTTCTGGACGATCTTGGTAGATGCAATCCGTCATCGATCTACGTTGGTCAGGACTTTCGGTTTGGCCACAAACAGTCCGGCGACGTCGGTGATCTTGCTTCATGCTTCAATGTAAACATCGCCACGCCTGTAAACTGTGATGCGGGTGAGCCGGTGTCTTCGACACGGATCCGCGCGCTACGTGCAGCAGGTCGGCAGACCGAGGCAGATAGCCTTCAAGGTGCCTTCGATAAAGTCAGCCAGTTCACCGGCAGGCTTTTGACCGAGGATTTACGATTTAAGGAAACCACCCAATGACCGCGCCTATCGATCACAAAGCCCTGCGGGCCGCCTGTGGAACCTTTGCCACCGGTGTCACCGTCATATCGACCCGCACCGAAGATGGTGATCATGGAATGACGGCCAATGCCTTCATGTCGGTGTCATTGGATCCGCCACTTGTAACCATCTCGCTTGACCAAAAGGCAAAGCTTTTGCCCAAGATCAGGGCATCTGGGCGCTATGCCGTCAGCATTCTGGCGGAAGGTATGGAAAGCCTTGCTTGGCACTTCGCGGGCAAATTCAATCAAGAGCACAGTGATCCGTTCGAAGATTGCGAAGGCCTCCCTGTCGTGCCTGGCGCAATGTCGGTCTTTGTCACAGAGGTTGTCCAGGAAGTCGAAGCAGGCGACCACACTTTGTTCATCGGTCGCGTGACCCATCTTTCCAGAGATGTGGAAAAATCCCCCCTTCTCTTTCACGGTGGCAAATTCGCGGGACTCGCAAAAGCCTGAAATCAGATTCGGCTTTTGCCGTGTTTTACGCGTTCGATTTTCTCACGCCTTACGTTACGGCCGTATAGTGGCGCGCGATGTAAATCCAAGTTCTTATCTAAAGATTTGGGTTCGCCGCCGACGTCCCATGACTATCAATTTGGTTAGATTGATGAAAATCTGCAGCTCAAAAATATTGATATTAAGGTCTCTTAGTAGATATCGTCACCCTCGATTTGATTGCGCAATCACTTTCAAATCCCCCCTCTTAGATTATCTACTAAAAAATTAGTTTGACAGCGCGGCAACCCTGAGAATAGCTTTCCTGCATGCTGGTGAGGGCCAGCTCTTATAAAAATTTGGGAGGAGACAAGATGCGCAAGTATCTGCTCTCCGCGACTGCGGTATGTGCCGTGCTCGCGGGGTATGGGACTGCTTTTGCCGACGAGGCCGCAGCCCAAAAATGGATTGATCAGGAATTCCAGCCATCCTCGCTGTCCAAAGCGGAACAGCTGGACGAGATGAAGTGGTTCATTGACGCTGCCGCGCCTTTCAAGGGCATGGAGATCAACGTGCTGTCCGAAGGCATTCCGACACACGGCTATGAATCCGAAGTTCTGACAAAGGCCTTTGAGGACATCACCGGCATCAAGGTGAACCACCAGATCCTGGGCGAAGGTGAAGTTGTTCAGGCCGTTCAGACCCAAATGCAGACCCAGCGGAACCTGTACGATGGCTATGTCAACGACAGTGACCTGATCGGTACGCATTCACGCCTGCAACTGGCATATAACCTGACGGAACAAATGGCAGGTGACTGGGCCGCAACAACCAGCCCGACGCTTGATCTGGACGACTTTATGGGCGTGCAGTTCACCACTGGTCCGGATGGCAACCTGTATCAGCTGCCCGACCAGCAGTTCGCCAACCTCTACTGGTTCCGCAAAGACTGGTTCGACCGTGAAGACCTGAAGGCTGCATTCAAAGAAAAGTACGGCTACGAATTGGGTGTGCCAGTCAACTGGTCTGCCTATGAAGACATCGCGGAATTCTTCTCGAACGACGTGAAGGAAATCGACGGCACCACCATCTATGGCCACATGGATTACGGCAAACGTGCGCCCGACCTTGGCTGGCGTATGACGGATGCTTGGCTGTCCATGGCGGGTGCTGGTTCCAAAGGCGAACCGAACGGCGTTCCGATCGACGAATGGGGCATCCGTATGGAAGCTGGTTCATGTAACCCCGTCGGCGCAAGCGTTTCCCGTGGCGGTGCGGCGAACGGCCCGGCGGCCGTGTACGCGATCCGCAAATGGGACGAATGGCTGCGTAACTACGCCCCTCCGGGTGCGGCATCGTTCGACTTCTACCAGTCGCTGCCTGCTCTGAGCCAAGGCAACGTGGCTCAGCAGATCTTCTGGTACACTGCCTTTACCGCTGACATGGTGAAGCCGCAGTCCGAAGGCAACAACACGGTTGACGAAAACGGCAACCCGCTGTGGCGTATGGCGCCGTCCCCGCACGGCCCCTACTGGGAAGAAGGCCAGAAGGTTGGCTATCAGGACGTGGGTTCCTGGACCTTCCTCAAATCCACACCGTCGGATCGTGCACAGGCTGCTTGGCTGTACGCCCAGTTCGTCACATCCAAAACTGTCGACGTGAAAAAGTCCCATGTGGGTCTGACATTCATCCGCGACAGCTCGGTCAACCACGAGTCCTTCACCGAACGCGCACCCAAGCTGGGTGGTCTGGTCGAATTCTACCGTTCGCCTGACCGCGTTGCATGGTCGCCCACAGGCATCAACGTGCCTGACTATCCGAAGCTGGCCCAAATCTGGTGGCAGCAGATCGGTGACGTGAACTCGGGCGCCTTCACACCGCAAGAAGCGATGGATCGTCTGGCCGAAGAAATGGACATCACCATGGGTCGTATGCAGCAGGCCGACGAAGCAGCCAACGTCTATGGCGGCTGTGGCCCGCGCCTGAATGAGGAAAAAGACCCCTCGGAATGGCTCGGCAAAGGTGGCGCCAAAGCGAAACTGGATAACGAAAAGCCGCAAGGCCAGACCGTCAACTATGACGAACTGGTTGCACGCTGGAACCAGTAAAACACCACGTCCGGCCCGTCATCCCAGCGGGCCGGACATCTGTGGTCAGGGCCTCCTCCGGCTTTGACCACCCAAATCGGGGTTTGGGACTTATGACAATCGAACTACGACAGGCGGTTAAGGATGTGCGCGGCATCACGCATATCAAGCCGACCTCGCTGATCCTTGAGCCGGGGCATTTCAATGTCCTTCTTGGCCAGACAGGATCGGGGAAAACATCACTGATCAAACTGATGGCGGGTCTTGATCCGTTAGCGTCTGGTCAAATTCTGATGGACGGACAGGACGTATCAAAGCTGTCCACGCAGAAACGCAACATCAGTCTGGTGCACCAGTTTTTCGTGAACTACCCGCACATGACGGTCTTCGACAACATCGCCTCTCCTCTTCGGATTGCAGGCATGGCAAAGTCGGAAATCGAAGGACGCGTTCAGGAAGCCGCTGACATCCTGCAATTAGGTCCGATGCTCCATCGCCGCCCGCAGGAACTATCTGGTGGTCAGCAGCAACGTTGCGCGCTGGCCCGTGCGATTGCCAAGGAAAGCCGAGCTGTGTTTCTGGACGAACCGCTGGCGAACCTTGATTACAAACTGCGTGAAGAACTGCGCGAACAACTGCCCGAGCTTTTTGCCGGTCGCGGTGCGGTGGTGGTCTATGCCACGTCTGAACCGGAAGAAGCACTGCTTCTAGGCGGTAAGACCGCACTGATGGATGATGGCATCGTCACCCAGTTTGGGCCGACGGCCGAAATCTATCGCAAACCTGCAACGCTGGCGGCTGCCCGCGTCTTCTCGGACCCGCCGATTAACGCTGCAAAGGTAACCAAAGCAGGTGACACAATCGTTTTGGGCACAGGCGCATCCTGGCCTGCGGTTGGACATGCGGCTGGATTGGCAGATGGCGACTACACCGTCGCGATCCGTCCGCACCATGTGCAGCCCGTGAAATCTTCGGACGGCTGTGTGTCCCTGACAGGGATCGTTCAAGTCACGGAACTGTCCGGATCGGAATCAAGCGCGCATTTCCAGATGGGCAACGACGGCTGGGTATCGCTGGCCCATGGCGTCCACCCCTACCGCGTCGGCGAGGCGCATGAATTCTTTATGGACACGAGCAAAGCCTTCTACTTTGCCCCTGACGGGAGCCTTGCGGCCTAATGGCAAAGATCACGCTTTCAAAACTTAGGCATTCCTACATGCCGAACCCTTCTTCGGACGCCGACTATGCGCTGAAGGAAATCGATCTGGACTGGACGGATGGCGGCGCATACGCCCTGCTCGGCCCATCCGGCTGTGGTAAATCCACGCTGCTCAACATTATCTCCGGACTGTTGGTGCCGTCTGAAGGCCGCATCCTGTTTGATGATAAGGATGTTACCGACCTGCCACCGGACCAGCGCAACATCGCACAGGTTTTCCAGTTTCCGGTCATCTACGACACCATGACGGTGCGCGATAACCTTGCTTTCCCGCTGCGCAATCGGAACGTGCCCGAAGACAAGGTTGCCGCCCGCGTGGCCGAGATTGCCGAGATGCTGGAAGTGACCGACATGCTCGACACCCGTGCGTCGCATCTGTCGCCCGACAACAAACAAAAGATTTCGATGGGTCGCGGTTTGGTGCGTGACGATGTGAATGTCGTGATGTTCGACGAACCTCTGACGGTGATCGACCCGCATCTGAAATGGAAACTGCGGTCGAAATTGAAAGAGCTTCATCAGCGCGTCAAAGCGACGATGATTTACGTGACCCATGACCAGACCGAGGCGCTGACATTTGCCGATCAGGTTGTGGTCATGCAGGCCGGTGAGATCGTTCAGATCGGCACACCTGTCGAGCTTTTCGAACGCCCGCAGCACACATTTGTTGGTCACTTCATCGGCTCGCCGGGTATGAACATCCTTCCTGCAGTCGAAGACGGCGGTCGCGTCTTGTTCGAAGGCAGCAACGTGACCCTAGAAGGTCCGACAACCGGTGCTGGCGGCAAAACCGAAGTCGGTATCCGCCCCGAGTTCGTTGGCATTTCCGATACCGGCATTCCTGCCCGCGTCACCAAAGTATCCGACATCGGCCGCCACGCGGTTGTTGAAACCATGGTCGGCGATACAGCGGTCAAAGCTGTCACCGATCACGCCAGCCTGACGCAAGGCGAAGAAATCCACCTTTCATTCCGACCGGACCAAACACGCCTATACCGTGATGGCTGGATCGCGACGGAGGCCGCGACATGAAAACCGAAAATCAACGCGCATGGTTCTTTGTGCTGCCTGTGATGCTGCTGGTCGCGTTCAACGCGCTGGTGCCGATCATGACGGTGGTCAACTACTCGGTTCAGGAAACCTTCGGGAACAACGTTTTCTTCTGGCAAGGTCTTGATTGGTTTGAACAAATCCTACGGTCTGACCGCTTTCACGCGGCACTTGGGCGGCAGTTCATGTTCACCTTCCTGATCCTGATCATCGAGGTGCCGCTGGGCATCATCATCGCCCTGTCGATGCCGCGCAAAGGGTTCTGGGTTCCGGTCTGTCTGGTCACCATGGCCCTGCCGATGCTGATCCCGTGGAACGTGGTCGGCGCAATGTGGAACATCTTCACCCTGCCCGACATCGGCCTGCTGGGCTATCTGATGAACCATACGCTGGGCATCGAATACGATATGACGCAAGATCCGTTTGCGGCTTGGGTCACGATCATCACAATGGATGTCTGGCACTGGACGTCGCTGGTGGTTCTTCTCAGCTATGCAGGCCTCGTGTCGATCCCTGACGCCTATTATCAGGCGGCCAAGATCGATGGTGCCAGCCCGTGGAAAGTGTTCCGCTATATCCAACTGCCCAAGATGAAGACCGTTCTGACCATCGCGATCCTTTTGCGCTTCATGGACAGCTTCAACATCTACACCGAGCCTTTCGTTCTGACAGGCGGTGGCCCCGGCAACTCGACCACGCTTTTGTCGATTGATCTCGTGAAGATTGCCTTGGGTCAATTCGATCTTGGTCCGGCTGCGGCAATGTCCCTGATCTACTTTGCCATCACGCTGCTGGTCAGCTGGCTGTTCTACACACTTATGACAAAGGATGACGCGAAATGAGAAAACGCACGCTCATTCCCATCTTCTACATCCTATTCCTGATGTTGCCGATCTACTGGCTTGTCGCAATGAGCTTTAAGACAACACAGGAAATTCTTGGCGGGTTCAGCCTGTTCCCGCAGACCTTCACGCTGGAAAACTACGTCGTCATCTTTACCGATCCGTCGTGGTACTGGGGCTACATCAACTCGATCATCTACGTGTCGCTGAACACCGTAATCTCGGTCGCCGTCGCCCTGCCCGCCGCCTACGCCTTTTCCCGTTACCGCTTTCTGGGCGACAAGCAGCTGTTCTTCTGGCTGCTGACCAACCGGATGGCCCCTGCAGCGGTCTTTGCCCTGCCGTTCTTCCAGCTTTATTCGTCGGTCGGGTTGTTCGATACGCACATTGCCGTGGCCTTGGCACACTGCCTGTTCAACATCCCGCTGGCTGTCTGGATTTTGGAAGGCTTCATGGGCGGCGTGCCGAAGGAACTGGACGAAACCGCCTATGTAGACGGCTACTCCTTCCCGCGGTTCTTTGCGATGATCTTCCTTCCGACGATCAAAGCAGGTGTCGGCGTTGCTGCCTTCTTCTGCTTCATGTTCTCGTGGGTCGAATTGCTGTTGGCCAAAACCCTGACTGCGGTCGAGGCAAAACCCATCGCAGCCACAATGACCAAAACCGCTTCTTCTGCGGGCTATGAACTTGGTCTTCTGGCGGCCGCTGGCACTCTGACAATCATTCCGGGGGCTATCGTGATCTACTTTGTTCGTAACTACATCGCCAAAGGCTTTGCCTTGGGAAGGGTATGATGAAACGTCTTCTTCTCCTCACCCCGCTTTTCATCGCCACGACCAGCCATGCGCAAGGCTGGGGCAATGTCGCCCAGAAAGAGGTCGAGAAAGGGTTTTCGTGGACCGATCCCCTTTGGCCGTCGTTCTGGATGGCATGGACGCCCGCAACATTCGCGCTGTTCTGCGGAATCTTTGGTGCCATCGCCGTGATCGGATTGCTTGAAGGTTTCAAATACCGCGACGGAATCGAACGAAAAGGCATCCTTGGCCTGACAACCACCTTGGGCGACCGACTGTTCATTTCGCTGTTAGGATCAGCCTATATCTTCTTGGCATGGCTTGGTTTTATTGGCCAGCCGCTGTGGTGGCCGCTGGGACTTAGTATCGCATGGGGGATCTTCTGCTTTCGCAAAGTCTAAAATTCTGCTTTGGAAAACGAAAAGCTTAGTATTTACTCAAACCGCGCAACGAGTGAGCTTTTGCGTAAGATGGTGCAAGAATGAAGAAAAAGAAAAGCGAACTTCTGACGGAAGTAGAATTGGAGTTCATGAACGAACTCTGGGCCATTGGAGAGGGCACGGTACGGGACGTGCTTGATCGTCTTTCCGACGACCGTGATCTGGCCTACACGTCAGGTGCTACAATCCTGCGCATTCTTGAACAGAAGGACTTTGTCACCAGCCGGAAAGAAGGCAAAACGCTTGTCTACACCCCTACGCTGGCCAAAGACATCTACCAGACCCGCTCGCTCAAAGATCTGTCGATGAAGCTTTTTGACGACACGCCCGCCACGCTGGTGGCGCGTCTTGTCGATGATGAGACGCTGACAGAAGAAGCGTTGGGGCAAATCCGGGCACTCGTTGATCGGAGGTTGAAAAATGATGGCGGGTGAAGTTCTGCTTGATGCGTTTATCAATGCCAATATCCTGATTTGCGTGGCTCTCGCGCTTTGGTTTGCCATGCGCGGGGTGATGTGGGGCGTCGGTCTGAAACACGCCTACAGCACGCAAATCCGACTACTAAACACCGTTTTCCTGACAGTTTTAAGCGCCCCGTTGATCGTCGCGGGTTTCAACGCCCTACAGAAATCGGGCGTGACACCGGCGGTAAAGGTCAATCTGTCGGATATCGCACTGTCCTATTACCTAAAGGGCGGGATTGCGATGAAGGCCACGGACTTCGAAGGCCTTATGCAATTGCGGGACACGTTCCTGTTGAACATCCTTGCGGGCGCAGGGCTGGTTTCAAAGGTCTTGATCGCTGCATTCTTTGTAGGGTTGATCATCGGCTTGACCCGTTTGGTCTATTCGATGTTCTGCCTGTGGCGCATCGTATCCGGCTCTTACCACTGGCGCCAAATCGGTCGTGTCAAACTGCGCCTGTCTGATCGGACCTTGGTACCCTTCTCGACCCGTGGTCTCTGGAGCTATTACGTCGTGATCCCGTCGCATATGCTGGGACAAAGCGATGAGATGCGCGTAACGCTTGCGCATGAATTCCAGCACATCCGCCAAGGTGATCTGGAATGGGAAATCGTTCTCGAGGCGCTAAAGCCGCTGTTCTTCCTGAACCCTGCTTACCACGCGTGGAAACGGCAGGTCGAAGCGCTGCGCGAATTCAACTGCGACAGTCAGGTTCTGTCCAAAGGCCGCATCAACGCAAAGGTCTATTGCGATACACTTCTGTCGATCTGCCAGAAAACCCTGCGCCGTGACAGATCGTTCGTGATCGCCGTGCCCAAGGTCACGCTGGTGACCGCAGATCGGTCATCCTTGATCAAAGGCAAACGCAGCTTTCTGGAACGGCGCATTCTATCCGTTCTCAACCTCAAACGGCTGCCCTACGAACGCCTGCTGTTTGCAGCACTTGCGGTTCCGCTGTTCACGGCCATGGCACTGACATCAGTTGCCATCCAGCGCCCTGGCGATTGGAGCCACGACCGACTGATGCTGTCCACGGTTGTGAACCTTGAACGGTTGGACGAAATCAACCGCCTTTCCACATTCGGGCGGATCAGGAACTAAGGATTAATTCAGGTAGGTTGCTCGATCTGCCATTTGTGCTTCTCGGAACCGTTCAACTGTTCGGTTCCATTGAAACGCTATGTGGTCCGTTATGGGAACCGCCGCAAAGCTTAGTCTAAGATCGACAACTTTCCCCAAATACTGCGCAGCAGGTGCATCGGACGTCAGGAAGATCGACCATGAACGACGTCCGCTTTCTGCGTCCAGCGACATGATTTCGCGCAGCTCCAACTGGTCTGCCCTCACGCTTTCATAGGCATCGGAGTTGATGCGCAAAACAGCGTGATCCAAGTGCGATGCCCATGTGTCGACATGGGCTTCGGGAAAGTCACCGGACAAGACAGCAAAGCCGTCTTGTGGGTACAAAGCACCGATCGCCGTGCCGGCATCAATCCATTGACCGGTTTCCAGAGGCAACGGCACGAACTCCCCCTTACGCGAGGCTGAAACCTCCAACCCACCCATTTCACGGATCAAGACATCTAGGCGTTCCGTTAGGTTTTGGACCTGCTCAGCTGCAGCAAGCGTTTGGACAGGATCAACACCCTGAACCGACGCCATGATTTGGTTCGCAATCTCGATCTCACTTTGAACGGCGCGGGCCTGTTCGGACAGGTATGGGTTAGACAAGCTGGCAATCTTGGATGACGCCTCGAGAACCGAATAGGATGCAAGGCTTTCCAGCGCTCCTGAGCTTGAAACTGTCACTTGGTATTTGTTTGCGACATCCAGTTTCATTGGGACAACGACTACGAACGGAAGTCTGACCAAGAACAAAGCTGCCACTATGACCGCCCCCATTCCAGACCAAAATGCCAATTTCCGCAAGCGGTTTTGTGTTTTCCCAGTCGTTGCGCTGATGCTTCCCTTGTCGCGAAAAATCGGAGCAACAAACATTACAATAGCCCCCCATAGGGTGATCGCGACCCCTGCCCCTAGATACCTGGGCAGAATCGCCGATGCGACGACAATCATGATGTAAATTCGGTAGATGAACGACATCACGCCATACACAAAGACAAACCACGTCTGCCCCTCTGGAAGGCCCCCTTCAGCGCCGAAGCTGGACAACCATTGCCGAAAATTCCGTAAATGCGTGGTTGCGCGCGTCGCCAGGTTGCGCTGTCCGATTGCATCGCTGATCGCATAATAACCGTCCATTTTGATCAGCGGATTCGCGTTGAAAAGAACTGAATTCAGTGTGGAGAAGACAAAGATATTGGCGAATAGCGATTTGTAAAAATTGCCTTCAACCAAATGCCACAAAAGAAAGGCGGTTAGCCCTATAAAAATGTCGGTGATAATTCCTACGCTTGAAATCGTCACGCGATGGCGACGGCGCGCAGTCAGATCGGCCTCGCTACAATCAACGAACGGCATTGGATAAAGACCGATCAGATACAAGCCGCCCTTACGGACACGAACGCCATAGCGTGTCGCGGCCAAAACGTGGCCGAGTTCATGGATGATTTTCAAAAACGGCGCGACGAAAGTAAACGTCAGCAAGGCATCAACCGAAAACACATTGGAAAACGCTGCGAAGATCGACCAATCGTTGCGGGCCCCCAACCAGAGCGCCACCAAGAACAGAATGCTGAACACCCCTAGGATCAGTTGCAACGACAATGAACTGGCGATCCCACGCAGATATTTCTGGTAAGGACCGACATCCAGCAACGGAATAGCTGCAAAGATCGGATTGAAAGTCTTGGTTTGGTTCAGTTCGTTCAGGCGGTTCTTCTGGATAACCTGCAATATGCCGTAGGCAAGTTTGACTGTTTCCGGCGATACGTCATCTGGTTCGACTTTTTGCCCTCTACAAAGAGCGGCCGCTTTTACGCGCCTTAATGCCAGTGCCACAGCTTTTGTGACGACAAAAACTTTGCCGTTGGAATTGTCCTGCGCGAAATACACCGGCCGTCCTTTCTCGGACGATAGGCGAACTGTTATCTGTTTCAGAATCTCAGGTCGAACCAGGTCCATGCCTTTGTCCTCAGAAATTCAATCACATAGCGGCCATAAACTTTGGCCCTCATCTCTTTCCCGACTTCAATTTTCCCGAACCCCGAAAGCCCAGCAAAAAGGGTTTCCTGATTTTCACCCATAAGATCGCCGCGTAGTGTCAGACTTTCCTCAGCATTTGCAGGATTTACGGTTTTTGTGACCGGCGTCCGCGTCTCAAATGACCACGTTTGGCGCGGAATACCACGGAACCAGACTTCACCAGTTTGACCGGGCTTCAAAAGCGCCGCATCCACGCGCGACACGGTCAGCAGAACAGAAAACTGTGCGTCAGGTTGGATCATCGCGATGGCTTCACCCAATTGATGGAAGCCCCCTAGACCATCCCCGGCAAGCGATTGAACCACACGACCGGATATAGGGGCCGTGAACGTCAACGACGCAATCCTACGATCCAGACTGTCCAATCGCGCGTCAGCCGCCTTCAGCTTTTGTTGCGACAGCAGATAGGCACCATAGTCGTTCTCGGATAGCGCCGTCTGTGCCGCGACTTCTTCGACCTTTTTTTCTAAACGATAGGTCAGACGTTGTTCCTCAAGATCCGGTGCCCGAAGTTCAGCGATCACGTCACCTTTCTGAACGACATCACCGACTTGAACATTCATCCGATCCAGAAATGCCCCCACAGGCAGTGACAGGACCCGCGTTGATTGCGGTTCGCTTAACGCTGTGACAGTCACGCGCAAAGGCGCAGGCAGTGCCAACCAAACCAGCAAGCCAGCCGCCGCTATGAAAAAGGCCGCACGCTTCACCTCGGACCTCAGAGATGGCAAGCGATGTTTATGCCTCGCCAGCTTTGCGACCTTTCGAAGGGTAGCGAATTCACTTTCCAACGTTTCACGATCCGCGCCGAATGCGACAAAGGCTATGTGATCGTCAGCAGCCAAATTGATCGTCATACCATCGCTTTGGGCCATTTCGGCAAGCAACGCTTCGTCCAGCGCATCTTCGGACAGATCGGATACAGCGACATGACGATGCGTATCCCCCGCATCAGCGACCTCGCGAACGATAGTGCCAATCTCATCCACAATCGGCGCCATACGCTGATCCGTCATGGCAATGATTTTCAATCTGCCGTTCTTAAACTGACCGACAACCATCTTTTCAGCTAGCGACGCCTCAACGGCAGCATTAGCGATGTGTTGATAAACGGTCTTCGCATCCCGTTTCTTCGTCTCAGCCAACCTAGACAGGACAAGGTCTACAGTGTTCGTGTCTTTTGGTGCCTCGCGGAGGTCAGGCGTTACACCGCCCCAAAACGTTTTGCTGAGCTGTGCAACCTTCTGAGCAAGCTGCGGTAATTCGGTGACCGGAGGTACACGATCAAACAGCCAGACATGCCAAACCTTCTGTTCGAAAGGCACGGCAATGGCCAAACGGTCGTTGAATTTGCGAATTGAGGTTTGATCACCACATGAGGCCTTCAAATGCTCTGGCCCTATGCCGTCAGGCAAATTTCCATAGAGCATGGAAAACGCTAAATCATCCGAGGTTTCCCCCGGATGATCCAACTTGGCAATCGCAACAAGAGTGTCGAGCAAACTAAACTCAGATTTCGATTTTGCCGAACTGGTCTTCGTAGGCTTTGATCGACTGGGTCAGGATCAACGCCAAACGCTTCGCCGCAAAGGGGCTCATCACGACACGATTGGCGAGTTTGACGCCGACCGATTCCGTTTCTTCACGAGATCCGCGCCAGTGTTGATGCGTACCGAACAGCAAAAAGAATTCCTCGCGGTTTGCAGTCGCTGTGCCGATATTGGCATACATGCTCTGCATTTCGCTGTCGTCCCAATCAATTTTGACACCGTTCAGCGCGTTCGGGGTTCCATCAAGTTTTTCAGTCATTTCCAAGTCTTTCTAGTTAGTGACGCGCGCATCGACGCGCCAAGAATTCGTTCGTCAGGCCGCAGATTGTTCTTCGGCACTATCATCCGTTTCGTCATCGTCAGGTTGCTCGCTTTCGTCTGTGTTCTCAAGCTGCTCAACGAACATGGCCACCATACGACGCAGCAGAAGCTCGTACGACGCGCCATCGAGGTTCATGAGGATCGACAAATCAGAGAGCAAGGATTGATAGAGCGCCTCGCCCACTGTTTCGCTTTCAACATTTGCGGCAGACAGCGCCGCGATCGCAGCAACATAGCGATCCGTCGCCAACAGTCCCATTACCTCATCAACCAAAGACGAAACCTGACCCAGATTGCGGAACAGAAGCTCACTCAGCCCGTCAGTGGGATTTGGACCGAATGCTTCGGATGCCAATTCCCGAACCGACAAAGGAGCGCCGATGGCATCACTTTGCTGGGACGCAGATACGATATCAACTGCGTCAAATCCGGCAAAGTTCGACGTGAACAGGAACAACTGCTCGGTCGGACCTGCGAAACCAAGATCTGTCGATAGCGATTTGAAGATACCTGCATAACCGTCCGAGAAGATTAGGTCGTCTGCTGTATTCCCGTAGAACAGGTCAGGGCCGAGGTTCCCGATCAAAACGTTCGGACCATCATCGCCATGCAGAACATCGAGCCCACCATCTTCAAAGGCAAAGTTTGTGTCCAGCGTCAGAGTTTGCAAAACCTGACCGCCCTGTTGCAGCCAAGTTCGCGTGATAATTGCCGTATCGCCAATCAGGAAATCCTGACCGTCGCCACCAAACATTGTGTCAGCCCCAAAGCCACCAATGGCTAGGTCAGCTCCCGCCTCGCCCGAAATCAGGTCATCATAGGCCAGATCAGGACGGATGTTTTCCAGATAACTCATCCGGTCTGCGGTGGATTGCCCAGGCAATGTGTTGGCCACTTCTTCGAAGGTCATCAAAGCGACATCGCCCAAAATTATATCGTCATCAACGCCACCAGTAAGCGTGTCTGCCCCAGCTTGGCCGATCAATATATTATCGCCTTCTGTGCCGGTCGCGCTCACATCGTCGTCACCGCCTAAATTTTCGTTGGTCAGAACCACGGTTTCAACGTCGGTGTCGTTGCGGAACGTGATGATCCCATCGTCACCCAAGGCAACGTCATCCCCCTGATCAACAAAGACATTATCATTGCCTTGACCGGCGATCACGAGATCGTTGTCGGCACCGCTATCGATGCTGTCGTCGCCACCTGTTGTCATGACAGCGCTTTCAAGAACGCCCAGCCCATTGATGGTACTAGATGTCCATTCACCGTCATCACCAAGAACAACGTCTTCGCCTGTGCCAGTAGTGACCGTGTCATTGTTCGCACCTGCAAGAACGACGTCCGCATCAGCACCGGTATCAATCACATCAGCTCCACCGGTTCCTTGAACCGTGGTTTCGGCGGTGCGCACCGATCCCCCGGCAAGGCCAGCGTTCATCGCCACAACACCCATATCACCCAAAACCATGTCACGGCCTGCGTCAGTTGTGACCGAGTCGTCACCCAGAGCACCGATCACCACGTCACGGCCTGTGCCTGTTGTGACAGTGTCGTTGCCGTTGTAGGCATCACTACCCGATGAGACAGAGCCCAACCCGGCCGCCAAGAAATCGATAGTACCGTTGTCCCCAATGACGGTGTTATCGCCGTCGCCCAACGTAGCCTCATCGTCTCCACCACCTAGAATGACAACATCGTCGCCTGTGCCTGTTGTGACATCGTCATTACCGCCAATCGCTGGATCGCTCGTTTCCAGCAGAACACGATCATTCAAGTCAGAGATCGTTCCGCTGTCAGTGATGATCAGGTTACCGCCATCGCCAAGGGACACCGTATCATCAGCACCGCCAGTCAGAACACGATTGCGACCATTACCGGCGGTCACAATGTCATTTCCATCTGATACCTGGCTGGCTGACGTCAGCACGAATTCTGCATCGCCCGCCGTATAGGTTTGAGTGATCGAGCCGTTGTCACCCAGCACCGAATTGTCGCCTTCGTTCAGCGTGGCCAAATCTGCACCCGCCCCCAGAATAACCAAATCATTTCCAACACCGGCGACAACAATGTCATCACCACCTGTCGACGGATCCGATGACGTCAACGTCACACCGGTTGGAAGATCACTGATCGTGCCGCTGTCGCCAATGACAAGGTTGCCACCGTCACCCGATTGAACAACGTCATCACCTCCGCCTGCCACAATGCGGTTGCGCCCGTCTCCACTGATAATCAAATCATCTCCGTCCGAAACAAGGCTTGCAGAAACGAGTACAGAGGTTACGTCATCCGTCCGGTCATCGTGCGTGATCGAACCACTGTCGCCCAAAATTTGATTATCGCCGTCTCCAGTCGCGATAAAATCGAGGCCCTCGCCACCAACGATCAGGTTATCGCCATTTCCCGCTGAAATTGTGTCGTTGTTGACCAAGGCTGCGCTTGTTGCCGTAGTCAACAACGTCAGACGACCGGAATAGTCATCATTCGGTACGATTGTCAGAGTGCCGTCATCTCCAAGAATATAATTCATACCGTCGGCCAACGACAGATTGGCAATATCGCTTCCTCCGCCCAACACGGCCATCGCATCACCACCGGTGATCGAGATGCTGTCATCGCCATCATCGGCATGTGCCGAACTTTCAAGCGCAGACGCGATGTTCGAAATCAACTGAAGCGCTCGTTCCTCGGCTTCGATCTGTTCTTCTGTCGCGCTGCTGCCTGCAGGTCGGAATGTGCGCAAAGCATTAAGCGCAACCGGGTCCAGAGTCACTGATCCCGCATCACCGATAAAGACCAGCCCCCCATCTATCGCATTCACAGTATCGTCGCCCAAACCACCGATCACGATGTCACGGATGTCGCTCGGCGAAGGCGGATCACCTGCGCCAATGGGATCGGCACCGATCGTAATCAGATCACTGCCATCGGCGTCACTGCCGGTGGTCTGCATCGTGCCACCGGTCATATCGAGAACGCCGTTGTCACCAAAGATCAGGTCACCGCCAAGGCCGGAAGAGATTGAATCATCACCTTCACCACCAAGAATAAGGTCATTACCGCGGCCTGTTTCGATACTGTCTGCACCACCCACATCAGAAGCGATTGAGATCAACGATGTCACCGCCTCAAGAACCCGAGCGCCGCTGACATCGGCGAAATCACCGATCATTGTGTTGTTTCCGAGAAGGTCGACCAACGCCTCGCTTTCGCCAGCCAAGGCAGCGCCCGCCATCAGGATGTCGTTGCCAGCCCCACCGGAAAGTTGGTCAGTCCCCGAGAATGCAGAGTCGATTGACGTCGATACGACGCGTTCCGCAATCCAGTTTGACGACAGTTGAATACTGCCGAAGTCGCCCAATAGAATATCGTTGCCACTGTCACCATTGATGCTGTCCGATCCGCCGCCACCGGCCATCAGGTCATCACCGGAACCGCCGTCGATCGTATCATCACCGTCCGCCAGTTCTTCGGCCTCAAGCAACAAACCGAAGGTCAAAGGTGCGTTGATATCGAAGGTTTGGATGTCGAATGATGCGCCGCCGACAAAGCTGGAAAGCATGTTTCCGCCTGCGATGATGTCATTGTCGAGACCACCTGTCAGGCTGTCATTTCCAAAGCCACCCAACAAAATATCATCGCCCAATTGTCCATGCAGGGTGTCATCGCTGCTGCCGCCTATCAACATGTCTGCGGCGTCACGCAAAGCCAATGCGTCAAGCGCGGCATCAGTGCCGGTCAGACCGCTTTCGCCGGCTGCTGCGCCCCAACCCCAGACTTCGGCCGCGGTACCGCCAACCTCGATAAAGTCACGCCCCGCGCCGCCTTCTACGAAAACGTCGGATCCGATGGCCTGAATAGTATCAGCACCTGCGCCAGCATAGACTTGCACTTGGCCGGTCGAACCTTCGGCGATTGTAACGACATCATCGCCAGCCCCCATCATGACGAGGTGGTTGCCGGATCCCAAAGTAACGGTTTCGTCCGCATTCTCCGCGCGCGTCTGCGTCGATTCAGTGTAGTTCGTCAAAAGATTAGTAAGCGTCGTTGATATCGTGCCGGATACATAGTTGGCTGCACCGCCTGCCGCGATCGTGCCATCAATATTCAGCCCAAGAAGCGAAAGGATCGCTGCTTCGGTCACGCCGCCCGATGCAAAGGTCTGCAAGAACAGGTCGCGCATGCCGTAGTCACTGTCGCTGAAGTAAACAACGTTACCTCCTGGAATATCGACAGTGTCGGCTCCGCCATCGCCGAAAATAATGTACGTGCCATTCGCCCCGGCTGGCGCAGTGATTTGGTCATTGCCATCACCTGCAAACACCACATGCAAGCCTGACGGCGGCAAGGTAATGCTGTCGGTACCAGCACCGGTGTATGTGATTGTTGGAATGCCATTGTTGATCCCAGACAGGTCAATTGTGTTATTACCTTCACCCGCAGGAATAATGATTGCTTGGGAGGCTTCATCAAAGGTCGTCGTGATTGTGCGACCACCAGACGAATAGACCAGCGATATCGGAGAGTTCGGACCATTGATGACGATACGGTCATTGCCGTCTTCCAAAATCTCAGAGAACGAAGCGCCCGCGCGGGCACCAATGTTCAAGATCGCTGTACCGCCTGTTTCGCTGATATCCGTGGCCAAAGTCGGTCCCGGCGCCAGACCGCCGAACGTGAACGAGTCACCAAAATCAAATACGGTTGTGGACCATTTGAGATCGGGCAACGGCCACGGAAGGGAAATACCGGCCCACACACTTAGGAAGAAATGGTAGCTGGCCTCACCCCTGAACAGATAGGCAAGATAGTCTAGGAAATCGCCACCATCTTCATCAGCGGCCTCAAGCAAAGCAATCAGTTCCGGAATACGTAGCTTTCCGTCACGATCAGGATCATTGAACCAGAGCGAAATTCCTGCGTGGCCCGAGGCCGACAGCCCAGCGATCCCGAGGTTCAAACTCATTGCCGCGCCGATATAAGCGTCGATGATGTAGGCATCCGACGAGATAAAGACACCATCCAGCAAGCGTTCTGGATCGTAAGAGTTCACAAAGTTGACGATCCCACTCATGTCGTATCCGACTTCGAATTCGGAAATCAGACGTGCCTCGATTGTGGCCGAGAACGCGGAACGAATGATGCTGCTGACCCATCCCGGGGCACCGATGCTGTCCAAAACCAGCCCGACAATATCCAACTGGCCAGTATCAAGATTGAACAACGTATAGCTGGCGCGAACCAGATCGACTTGTTCGAAATTACCCGTCAGCAAGTTGATCGCCGAGAACGGATCGCTGAGGAGAGGAATTTCCAGAGCAAAGCCGCTGTTCGGGTTACCGAAGACACCGAAATTGGAACCACCAGAGTTTGAAACACCACCGATAGAAATATCGCGTTGATCTACTGTTCCGACTGACGCATCGCCGTTTTCAATGTCGTCCGCGTTGCCAGAAAAATCATAATCCCCAAAGATGATCATTCCACCGCTGGTCGAAAATGAATCCACAAACGTCAGGACACCATCCACAACGCTGATAACGCTCGAGACCAGATTGATGATCGGGAACACGTTGCCCAGAATATCTGTAATGTAAGAAATGGGCGGATTTGCAAGGAACGAGAACAGTTCAGCAACTGGTTCCAAGAATTCGTTGATTGGATCAAGAACCGGCGCAAGGATGGCTTGATATAGAACGGATGCGTCCAGACGGACTTGACTGAAGACAAGTTCATCAATGTTCAGGCCATCGGTTAGCGAATACTCGCCCGCGAACAGAATTTCCGCATTCACGCTGGGCAGAATTTGTACACCACCGATCAAAATCGGTGATCCCGTCGTCGGATCCAGCACATTCGCTTCTAGACCAAGCTGAATGTCGAAAGCTGCCACGAAGTCAAACGCAATCAGATTACCCGTATCCAGTTGGGCCACATAAACGACACGTTCAAAACTTAGCGCTTGTCCAAGAGCGTTTTCCGGTGACACACCAGAGAAGTCTCGGAATGCCTCGTCGCTTGTGATGTCGGACTCACCCGCCTCGCGATCACTGGGATCAACAATCAAAAGGCCAGTGTCGCCATAAAGGTCGGCCTCAAGCGTTGCGGTGATTTCCGCTGTGCCGCCACCCGAGCTGGCACTTGATACGATGTTGCCTGAGCCATCAACGGTAACGGCTTCTGCCTGAACGCCCAGAACGCCAAGCAGGCTCATCGACCCTTCAAAACTGCCGGCATCCACAAGGAAATCGACCGATACCTCGGCATCGTCTGTATCGTTCAGTACAAAGAAGCCGTTCCGATCATAGCCAAAGCCAATGTTCACGCCATAGGTCAAAGCCATACGGATGTTTGAGCCTTGCTCGACGCTTAGATCAAATCCGGGAATGCCAAGATCAAAGTCGATATCCATCATCTCGTCGAAGATGGTGGCGTTGAAATTCAGCACCGCATAAACGTATGCCTCATCCGTGCTGCTGCTATCTGTGTTCAAATAGGCCTGTAGGTATGTGACATCCGTTGTGTCCAACAGATCGTTCAGGGCCTCATTGGCAAAGTTAACAATCAGATCGACTGTGGTTGGCAGGCTGCCGTCGTCCATAGGCGTCTGCGCATATTCCAGTGCACGCTGAATTACGTTGTAGCGGAAGTCGGTGAAGAACGTGACACCCGCGCCAATCGCATCCCCAATGACAGGCAGATCGATATCCGCCAGATAATCGTCAAAGATCGTCTGCATCTGGTCAAGGATCATATCCAGACCGCCCAAAATCAGCTGAGGATTGTTCAGCAGATCGATGATGTTCAGATTGGCAAGAAACTCGCTCAGGTCAGGCAGCTCAAAGCGGAAATCATCAAAATTAATTCCTGTGCCTTCAAACAGATCGACCATAGCGCCCGTGATATCAGACAGATCGAAGTCACTAAGCGAGAAGTCAGGCGCTGTCGCCAGCAAGGATGTTTCCCAGAAGAGACCATCTGTGGCCGGATCAAATAGACCGAGCGTGTCGGATAGCGGCAAACCGATATCGATACCAATCGCGATATCCACGCCGAACAGATCGGCGTAGCTCAGTGCCGGATCGTCACCGATGGCGAACAAATGGGATAGATCGTATTGACCGTCATGATCATCCCCGTCGATGTCGTTGATCGTCAAAGAGATGTGCGCGGGATCACCGCTGCCGTCGCCTGCATTGATCAATGCATGACCATTGGTCACCTGAACCGAAACAGGGCCCAAGCCAATCTGGATATTCAGGCCGTCATTCACACCAGCCTCGAAACTGGCAACGATACCGCTCGCGTCGGTATCAAGGAAAATCCGCGGCGCTCCGCTTTCGACGCCAAGGTACAATACCTCGCCAACCAGTTCGCCATCACCGTCTACGCCCGCATCAAATCCCAGGACACTGGTGATATTTGCACCGCCCAAATCGACCATGCGCAGTAGAATGGGTTCGGATACGTCCTGAGCGCCGACCGAAAATTCGAAAGCGTCAAAGCCATTGGCGTCGGTGAAATTGGTGGCTGTGATACTGATAGTGCCGCTATCTTCGGAAACGGTCAAAAGCTGCGCGAGGGTGACGGTCATGCCAGAAATAGCAGACCCAGAAATCGCCGTGCGGTCGATATTGACTGCGGCCAAAGCCGCGTTGAACGCGTCGACAAATCCTGCAAGGTCGCGTCCGGTCACTTCTGGAATTTCGATACCAACAGTTTCCCCACCAATGGTCAGAGAGAACGCAGCAGCATCCGCATAAGTGGCAAAGCCCGCGTCCAAAACAATGGTCTGAACATCATTGACCAGAGCCGATACGGCCTCGTCTGCACCAAACAGCGCGATCACGCCCGCATCATCGGTCGCAAACGCCAGAGTATCCTGAAGCGTGATCTGACCCGTTGCAGCATCGAATGCAAAACTCACAGTCGCACCAAATTGGCCTACAACCGCAGCGTTGATAGCGTCGACGATATCCTGCACTGTTTCCGCGCCATCGACGTCAACCTCGACACGTTCGATTGCGCCGGTGTCAGAGTTCGTCCGGATAATCCGGATGTCATTGCCGCCGTTGGGATTCAGGTTCACAACACCGGCCGAGGATAGATCAGCCAATGCAGTGGTAAGCTCAGCCAGATCGGTCGGGGTTGCCAGTGTTGGTGAAAGATCAATCCCAAACGAAAAATCAAGTGACAGCAGAGGGTTGAAGATCAGCGCACCGTCGCCGCTGACGTCAACAAGGCCGCTTACAACATCCGCAAGCTCGGGCCCAAGGATATCACCCAACTGGTCCCCGAGAATTTCGGACAGATCAAGATTGAATGGCAGAGATTGCTGATAATCTTCGAGGAAACTGAACGACAAATCGAACAGAATTGTCTGCAACTCAGAGTTCCACGTCAACGTTACCGCGTCTTCACCAAACACGCCCTCCAGAACACCCTGCAGTTCATCCAACGCGCTCTGCGGATCGTTTCGGATTTCCTGTAAGCTTTCTAGGAAGTCAGACGCAAAATTAATCTGATCCAGGATCGAGAAGTTTAATAGCGGAATGTCGGCGTCAAGGAATGGCAAAGACTCGCTGAGCGTATCTCCAACCACGACAAGGATATTCGCAATCGCCACCAAGCTGTCGAGAATGTCACCATCCGACAGTGCAGAAAGGCCATCAATGGCATCCAGCAGATCGGCGTTATCCGAAAGCAATGCCAGTTCGAATGTGTTCCGCAGATCAGCCAAGTCTTCGACTGTAAAGCTGATACCGTCGATGAGATCTTCATTCAGGCCTTCGACACCGAGCACGTTGATTTTGACATCACCCAGACGCACCAGAAGTTGGGCAAGATCATTGCCTGTTGAGCCTGCAAAAGGATCGACAATCTGAACGTCAGCCTGCGTTGCAACCACATCACCCGAAGAGGCAAGCCCCTGCCCCGCGCCATCAACGATGATACCACCAAGAAGTTCAAAACGCCCCAACAGCGACTGTAGGCCAGGTGCGGATGTGACCACCGGCGTGTCCCCGGTGACATCAACATCATCCACAACTGCGTCCTGCAGGTTACGCAATGTGATCCTGTCTGAGAATTCGCCAGCTGCATTCGTGCCCACCAACGACACTTCCAGGCTTGCGGCCGCATCAATAAAGTTTAGCGATGCATCATCTGCACCGATGACAACGTCCACTATCCCAACACTGGCAGACCCGGTAATTTGATCGGCAGACACATGTGCGGACGCACTTAGCGCGATGTCGGAGAAAAAGACATTGTCCAGCAACGCAGTTGTGACAGTGCTTTCATCATCGGACCGGTTTTCAAGCGCATTACCTGTTCCGCCATCAATCAAATCTGACCCAAAGCCAACCAGATCTATGCCGAACGCAGTCGTAAGCGTGGCATCCAACTGCGCAGACACAAGCGCGGTCAGCGACAATCCAGTAACGCTGCCAAGGCCAAGGTCATCTGTACTAAAGCCAAGCCCTTGATCGGCGCCGATGCTTAGGCTTGCAGCCAAATCAGGCATCGTGAAAACAAGAGCTCCATCCTCGGTCAGCTCTAATGACGTTGTACCAAAGGTGGTTGCCAGACCGGTATTCACCAGATCGATCAAACCTTCGATGTCCATCGCTTTCAGAAGATTGTTTGGATCGACAGACAAAACAAAGCTGCGGCTTTCGTCGGCAGACAACGAGAGTGACAAACCGTCTCCTGCTGCGTTCAAACCAGCGGTCACGCCATAGCCCATATCAGCCAGAACGGTGGTCAGTGCATTCGCAAGGTCGCCGACTGTGTCAAAACCGCCATTTGTGCCTGTAGCAGGAACATCGACCAAGACATCGTTACCGTCGATGGTCAGCGTCAATCTAAGCGCATCCAGACCTTCAAGACCGCTAAGGTCCATAGCGCCTAGATCGAAAGATGTTGCACCTGTCACGAACCGCAAAATCTGGCCTGATGCTGTACTTGCGTATGTGTCGGCTGCGTCAATCAGTGTTTGCGGATCAAAGCCCAAAAGGGTCAATGAGACGCTATCATCATTGGTCCCATCTGCATCACGACGTGCACCGGTCAGCGCAAACGAATTGTACGTCGCAGCTGGCGACCCGTCAGCCGGTGTCACAGGCGTGCTGCTCGAAATACGCAAACCACCATTGGCGGCTACACTTGCCGCAAAGCCATAAACAGACAGGGCCGCGTTCAACAAATCGGCCAAAGCCTGACGGCGGACTTCAACAGACAGGGACGTATTCAGTACGTCTGTGCCAGTCAGATCGACCGTGACATTCTCGCCCGTATCTGTCGGGCCGAAAACCGTAAAGGTCAGCTGGTTGTAGGTCAGAAGAGCATCAAGATCCGACGTACTTAGACCATCAGACGTATTCTCTGTGATCGTGTTTTCCAAAGCGCTGTTATAGGCCGTCTGGCCGGTGATGTTTCCATCAACATCAGTAATGATTTCGACAAAACCGAGCGCCATCGGGTCAATTGTGAACTGATCAATCAGTCCTTGGAAAACCGCCGCGACTTCATTCAAAATTTGACCAAAACTGATGTCAGTCAGCGGAATATCATAGCTCAAAGCGTTGTCCCGCAACGCAATAGCCATCGTGGTGCTGATGTCGGACAGGAATTGTGAAACCTGTTCTGTTCCCATCGTGGCCAACGACGAAATCGCGCTTTCCAGAGCGGTCTCAAGCGCGGCATCTAATGTGGTGTCCACCAGATCAACCGCGAATTCGAAACGCGCAGCGTTCAGGAAATTTTGCAGCCGGTCTGCGGCACCCGATCCGTCCAGCACAGACAAAAGATCAATGGTCGATGTAAAACTCTGTTCGACCGAACCGAACGTCAGAGCACCTTCCAGTTCGGCTTCCAGCAACGTGTATTCCGTGGACCCATCGATCTCGACAAAAGCGGAAGCGCCAACTTCTTGAATTTGCGCAGTGATATCAATCGTAGCACCGGTGCCGTTCCAAGATGCGGTCGGCACTCCGGTCGTATCTACATTGAACCCAAGATCAAATGCTGCACTGGTTTCGACAAACAAACCCAACTCGGCCGTTTCGACGGATGTCAGCGTTAGGTCGAGAAAACCAAGATTGAGAGAAGCATCAGTTGGCAGTGTCAGCGCACCACCGGCTTGTACCAACGGCGCAAAGGTGAATTCATGGATCGCCAGTCCCACACTGTCTAAGGTATCCAGATTGCCATCGGCATCGAAGACGGTTGCTGTCTCAAGCTCAAAGGTGATTAAACCACTGTCGCTACCTGCCCCCACCAAATCGAATGGCAAAGACACGCCGGGCAACGTTTCGGTCAGCAAGGTTGAGAAATCAGCAACCGCTTGGGGAAGATTGATTGATACATCGACTGCGTTTGCACCGTCTTGGGTAAATTCGATGATTGTTTCGCCATCAACCTGAACATCGGTCAAATTGATGCTGAAGTTATTTGACGGCAACGACATGACCGACGCTACCGCGTTATGGAACTGTTCGATGACGTTCGCATCAGTCGCACGCCCCAAGTCGCCACCGCTGACCAGTGCCTCAAGGTCGGACATAACCGTTCCGTCACGGAAATTGTCTATGGTGTAGACGGCAGCAACCTGAGTGACGGTGAAAGGCGTGTATGCCCGCGCTGGATCGGTCGAATTTATGGTGTCTAAATAGGAATTGACGATGTTGGTAACATCGGTGGCGAAATTCCCGTCAATCAGATCAACAATAGACGTGTTGACCAAATCCTGCATCGCTTCGATGGCAGCACGAATGCGCTCAATCGCTTCGGTCGCCGGAGACAGATCATATCCCGCCCCTAGCACGGATTCTGCCGTGTCTGCGGCGGACACCAGCATATCGATGGTTTCCGTCGCCGTTTGCGCGGCATCTTCAAAGCTGTCCAGAAAGTCACCGATCTGGTCCATCTCGGTGTCAAACGCAGTTGCCAAGCTGGACAAGACCGAGGTCAGCGCAGTGGAAGACCCTATCGCCCACTCAAGATTGCCATCCAGCATGATCCGCGGTTCAAGAGGAAGAATAGCCGGTTCGAGCGCGCCGTTCTCAGGGCCCTTCGACTGCACTTTACGGGCATTCTTTTCGAATGATGAATGCTGTCCCATGTCTATCCTCTCAAAACCGAAGACGTCGGCTTAAACTTTTAGTCAGACCAAAACCGGCCCGAGCCAGTTAAAAACTGGCGGTAAATTGAAACGAAAACCGTTCCAGATCGTCATCGTCGTTGTAACTGATTGGCTCAGCGACCGAGGCACGCAAGCGGCCATGATTTGAAGACCAAATCAAAGAAAGTCCGGTCGAACTGCGCAGATCATAGTCGTCATCAATGACACCATCTGATGCGAGATCACCCAGATCCCAAACACTTCCCGCATCAACAAATGCGCCGACAGCCATACCCGGACGTGGAAGCGGCGCCATCAATTCAACGGTACCGGCCACGTAACGTGTGCCACCAAGGGCATCATCGGTCACAGGATCAATCGGGCCAGTGGCCCCCCAGGCAAACCCACGCGGCAGATCGGAATTAGAAAAAATTCGGTCCAGCACATGAATGCGGTTTTCATCCGATTTGGATCGCACCGCTCCACCGCCCAATCCCACGAACAAAACGCTCTGACCGAACGCGCCAACAGTTGTTTCGCCACGCACGTTGTAGCTGGACCAGTCGCGATAATCTTCGTTGCTAAACGTGGTGGCAATACCAAGACTTAGGACCGACCCCGTTTGCAAAACCTCAGCACGATCCTTGTCAGACCATGTCAGCTGCGCTTCAAGTCCATACGCTTCGCTTGAACCCAAATCGTCCACAATTATCGCTGAAAAACCGTCGTCTGCATTGTTCAGACTGTCATGTCTGAAAAAGGCGCCAGCATACCACGACAACATTTCGGTAGGATTACCTCCGACGCCGAAATTGAATTCGTAGTTTTCGGTCTGGTACGGATTCACGTCCCAGTCTGAGACGCTCGCCTTTAACCCGAACTGCAAAGACGTTTCACGACCAAGCGCTGTTTCACCCAGCCCGTAAACGGTACTTAGGCCCGCGCTCCATTCTTCACCGTTCTCGCCACTACGAAAGCCCAACCGTGCTTGCGTCGTCTCGTTGAACAGATCGTTAAATTCCAGCCCCAGATTACCCGTCGCGCCGTAACGATTGGAAAAACTTACACCAGCAACCAAGGCACCCTCAGCCGCATAAACCGGCAAAGCCAGTCCGACAAGCACACCACACGTGATGAATGATTTGCTGACAAAGCCCATTAGGATCCCCCGTTCCCCATAATGCATTTGCTCCCCGGAAGCACCTCGGGTGCGTCCAGTTTGAAGAACACGCTAATTGTATTGGATGCCAGATCAGCCACTTGCGACGCGTAATCGAAATTCACCGCAACCGGGGTCGTGTCATTATTTACAAGGATTGAAAATTGGTCGCGCTCCACAAAATCAGCCAACGCTTCAGAGGGAACATAGGCCTCAACACGCAAGGGCTGATTGACGTAAATCGTCACAACAGGTTTCTGTCCAACGGCCTCGCCGGGATCGATCAGATCTTCGCCTAACACGCCTGAAACGGGGCTGCTGATCACCGTTTCCTGCAAAAGCGCGCCTACCCGCTGCTCTTCCAATTTCGCCAAAGCCAACAGCTCTTTTTCCTTAGAGATATCAGCTTCAGCCAAGGCAAGATCCAACTGGGCGGCCTCATATTCGGCAGCGCTGACAGCCTTTTGCCGATACGCACGTGCCAGACGGTTTGCTTTTGCAGCCAGACCATCCCGACGGGTTTCTGCAGCGCGCAAATTCTGGACGGCCTCGGATTTGGCCAAAGCCAAAGCATATTCAGCTCTCAGCAATGTATCGTCCATTTTGACCAAAGGATCGCCGACCGCTACCTGATCTCCGGGATTTGCGTAAACGTCGGCGACAACACCACTCACAGGCGCGGACAGCTCGACCACGCGCAACGGTTTGATGGTGCAATTAATCGGAAGGCTATCCACCCGCCCAGCCCGGGCGGCAAACGCCTCCGGGGAAAGTATGCCACCTTCCTGTGCAGTTACGCTGACCGGACAAAAGACGATGGCAATGGCACCGCCAATTCTACGTCCCAATGACATTAGATTCAGCATTTAGAACCCCTGCCTTAGATCGACCCCCGTCAAGTACTGCAACTTGAGCCACGTGCGCACGTATTCCGCCTGATAGAAGGCGCGCCGTTCATTCACCTGCGCCAAACGAATTTCCCGTGCGGACACTGCAAGATCGATGCTTTCACCGGCCGCAACTCGACGCCGTTCGGAATTCACAGCGGACGTGGCCTGACGTGCCGCAGTCGACGCTTGGGACATAGCTTTGGACAGTTCACCCAAGCGAGCATGGGCCGCTCGGATGTCTGTTTCAAGCTGTCGTTCGAGCGAATAGTACTCCAACGCTTTTTGCCGAAGTTTGATGGACGACGTAGATGTTGCATACCCTGTTCCACTGGCATTGAACAAAGGAATGCTAAGCTGCACGCCGACGACCTGATCTTGCGTTTTGGAGCCGCCGCCAAAGCGGCTCGCATCACGGGTTTCCTGTTCTAGGGTCGCATAGGCTTCCAATACAGGTGAAAAGTCAGCTGCAATTGCCTGTTTTCGTTCAATATCCGACCCTACAACGCTTAGCGCAGCAGACATCATTTTCGGATTCTCACGAAGCCCCTGCTCAACGAGAGTCTCAACGTTCTGACGGCGTTCGGTACCAATGGCGCCGCTCGGTACATTGAAGTTCTCAACGTCACGAACAACAACACCGGTCAGCATCGAGAGTTGCCCAAGCGCCTCGGAATAACGCGCTGCCTCTAGGGCTTCTTCAGACGCAAGACTAGAACGTTCCGAACGTAGCGCATCGGGTTCGCCTATTTGGGCCAGACCAGTATCCGACAACACGTTTTGCGAAGATACCTGACGATCCAGTAGCCGCATACGTTCACGAAGCGCACGAGACCGTGCCTTGGACTGCGTTGCTGTTACGTAAGTATCCAGAACCTCATAGACTACATCCCGCACTGTTCCGACGTAGTCGATTTCGGCCTGGGAACGCGCATTGCTGGCGTAGGTAATCGCGAAAATTCGGCTGAGATCGAAGATCGGCTGTTCGATCCGCGCGGACAATACGGTTACGGGATACTGAGCCTGACCTTCTTGGAAGACCACGTTGTCTGTTTCAATAACCTGCTGGTCCACCTGATCTTGGGTGTAGGACAGGGACACTTGTGGCAAATAACCGAAAATCGCATTCAAGCGCTCTGCATCAGCCAGCGAAATCCCGTCAGCAGCGGAGCCGATCCTTGAATTCCGCTCAAGCGCGGCATTGATCAAGGAAGCGGCAGAAGATGAACCATCGGGTGTCGACATTTCACCAAAGGCAGCTTGCCGTTGATCTGCCGTTTTGCCTCGATCCAGTGCCTTAGCGAGGCGCTGATCAGCTTTCGCCGATTTCTCGGCGCCCAAGCCTTCTGCAAGAAGCGCGGCCAGCCTTTCTGGTTCTGCTTCTTTTGAACACGCCGACAACAACGCCGAACACAAAACCGCACAGACCGCTTTGCTGGTGAAATTCATAACCCCTCGCCATCCCCCGATTGGCATATTTTGATGCAAGCTTAACGAAGCGCACACTATATGCAATTTTATATCTCAATTTCCTGATCTTTTTTTATAAGATTTCGTAAATCAAGCGTTTAAAATCGTCTAGCAAGCATTCGGAAGATCGGATGTGCGAAAAGTCACATACGAGATAAACAAAAAGAAAAAACAGTGTGTTCCGGATGTGATTTTACAACATTACCTCAGAGAACGAACGATCACTGAGGCAACTGCGCAAGAAAGTCCAAAGCTGGGTCAACACCACCACTTACCCAAACCATAAAGGCCACGGCGAGTTTTACCTGTTCGTCCGTCAGGTCTTCATTACCGCCGCGCGCTGGCATTTCCATGTATTTGGGTCCGACAAAACCGTTCAAGGCGTGATCGACTAAAACATCCATGCCTTGATCAATCCGCGCATTCCAAGCCTTGGTCGAGGTGATTTTGGGCGCGCCGGTGTATTTGTTTCCGCCGTGACAGTTCTGACAGGTCCCGCCCCAAACATCCCGACCCTCTGCAAGTAAGGGATCGTCGGGTACAGGTAACTGCTCCACCTTGACCAGCCCATCCAAACCGTCCGGCGACGCAACGCCTGTTTCGGCGGATGCCAAGGCACCGCCGAAACACGTTACGCACAAAAAGGCGTAAATCGATAAACGCATGATCAGTCCATCGGAATGCGGATCACAACACCACCCATGACATCGCCGCCTTCAAAGTCGGTGCGGGGGCTGTCTTTGTGTTCGTTGTGGCACTTTGAGCAAGCCTCGGCCACGGCGATATCCGGATAGACCGCAGTGAAGTATTCCTGACCACCCAGTTCTTCGGTGCCATAGAAGTTTTCGCCAATGTTCTCGGCGATGTACTCAAGACCTTCGATTTCCAGCGGTGTCGTGGGCGCGTTCTGTTTGTTGATGGGCCACAGCGACAGAAGCGAATAGGAAAACGCATCTGTTTCTTCCGCCACCATTTCAGAGCCGAAACGGAACATCTGCGCAGGCAGCACCAGCGCTTTGTCATCCTCAAAGTGCTCGGACGCTGTAATGACTTTTTCCTGCACCGCCAGACGGTTGACGATCATACGGGTATAGACCGTACGGTCCGAGCTCATCACCAGATGCAAAAGGTCGGATACCGTTTGATAATCCAGACCTTCTTCTGCGGTTGCCGGTTGCATCGCGCCCAAAGCCAACGCACCGCCCAGAACTGCGGCTTTCAATTTTCCGAATTTAGAATACATAATGGTCTCCTGTGACCTGTTGGTTGCAGTGATGTGGACAGCCGGTCATTGATTGGCGTCGGTCGCCGGCTGTTCCACACGTTTCAACGCCCAATCGATGCTTTCGATGTGGCGCATGGGTTGACCCGAGAAATTGTTGGCAATCAGTGCAGGATCGGCCAAAGCGTCGATCGCAAAGCCCAAGCCATGGCAGGACATGCAAGTCGCGCGGATCATTTTCTCATTCGGGCGTAGGGTGTCGTTCTGGTTGTGGTTCGTCAGAACTTTGCCGCCTTTTTCGGTCTGCGGCATGTGGCAAGTCGCGCAGGTCACACCGGATCCAGCCGGACCATCGCCGGCCAGTTCAGCAGACCACAGTGCAAAGTGCGGACTGCTTTTGTACGACAGACTGTGATCGTCGTTGTGGCACGTCAGGCAGGCTTCGACGGCGGTGAAGTTCACGTTCTCAGAGTGCGGGTTGTGGCAAGTGGTACAAGTCACGTCCTGTCCCATCGCCTCTGGATGGAGGGAAACACGCGCCTCGGACGTCGACATCATTGCGGGCGGCGCAGGATCGTCCAGATAGGTTTCGATGGCCGAAACCAGCGTTTCTGGTGGGTTCTTGATCCCGATGGCTTTCAAGGCAGATTTGGCCTTGCGCGGTTTTGCAATCTCCGGATGGCGGCGCATCCCGTGACGACCAAGCGCAAAGGTTTGCGACGCGGCGCGATGGCAATCAATGCAGACGGCTTCTGTGGGGGCGGCAATCCATTGTTCGTCGATTTGTTCGGGCGTCTCGGCCTCGGCGGCATGGCAACTTGCACATCCGACTTCGTTTGCAGCGTGCACCGTTGCGGCCCAATCATGTTCGATATCCGAATCCCGAGCGCTTTCGATCGCGTCAAGCGAGGCAAGGTACATCGAAATCTCATCCTCGCCGCTGCGCGGACGGTCCCGTGCCAACGCGGCAGCTGCGATCTTGGGTTCAGGATGAAGCCAGTCTTCATTGCCGTGCTTCACAAGAAAATCTTCATACAGCGCACGGTTGTCGTGGAAATTGTGGCAGCCCGCGGATGCGCAGGTCTCATACCCCAAATCCGCGTGGCTTTCGCGGTTCTTGCGCACATCCTGTTCGCCTTCGGAATGGCAGGCCACACAGAAATCACCAGCCAACGTGACCATGCCCGGCAGGGTGTCTTCGGGTTGGTGTTCAAGGTGGCAGGAGGTACAGAAACGCGCATCGATCTTTTCCCAATACGCCGCCATCCGCGGATTTTTGAACTTTTTGATCGGATGACTGTCGTTGGCGTCCTTCAACTCGTCCTTATGGCAGGTGACGCAGGTCTTGTTCAGATCCTTGGTGATCTTCGATACATCCGAGAAATCAGGCGATGTGTGGCAGGTTTCACAGGCCACTTCGAACTGATGGTGAACACCTGTCGTTTCCCCGGGAAGAAACGCAGTCCGATCGCCGGATACATAGAGCGCCCGCGCGCCGATTGCCGCTACGAACAGCGTCAGGAACGCCCACAAAGCCCAGAAAAGATATGTTCGATTCAGTTTCATAAATCAGTACGCGTAGACAACAAGGACATGCAGAAGGATCAGAACGGGCAGCGGCCAGATCGCAAGGATATGACCCCAAGTCGGTAGACGCCGTGCAGGTTTGCGCGCCGTGCCGATACGCTTGGCACGCAGCGCATGATCGCCACCGGTCGCAAGGCCTGCGGCCGCGCCCAGGATCAGCGTCAGGATAAAGGTGATCCCTAAAAGGAAGTTCAGGTTGGACCCAAGCCGGAAACCGGTATGCGCAAAGAAGCCAGCGACCGCCAAAAGACCAATCGCCAGATGCACCAACCGCCAGCCGTCATATCCACCGAAACGGTCGAAAAACCGGATGCGTTTCCGCAACCCGATCAGCATCGCGGCCAACATCACACCAAGCAGGATGAACCCGCTCCATTGTTTGACAATATTATCCCGCCAAAGCCATGTGCGCAGGCTGTCCGCATCATAGCTGGCGGGTAACGGCACGGCACCGATCAGGATCGGGATCAATGCCATCAAAACGGCCACGGCGGAAATCGCGATCAGCGGTTTGGAAAAGCTGACCGGTTTGGGGGGCGCACCGGCATCGATCAACTCGGCCAGAACTGGTCGACAAGTGCCGCACACGGTCCCTGCCCCTGTTTGCACGCCAATCTCGTCTTCGCTGCCTGCGCCATTCGAAATCGCCGCGCGAATTTGCCCGCAGCTCACCCCTGTGCAGTTACAAATCGTAGCGCTATCCGGCAAATCAGATGCTTCGGGCTCAAGCGCTGACCAGAACGAACCTTCCTTATAAAACCGGAAGTTCATCCACGGATAAACGACAGCACCGCTTTGAACAGCATCCTGAATTCGGCTGACCTGATCCCAAGCGCCAATGGCAATGGCACCAACCAGTTTACCGCGTTCGATAAAAATCCGGCGATAGCTGTCGCCATCCCGCCAGACATGGCTTTTCACGTTCGGACGGGTTTCAAGCTGTTCCACATCTCCCGCGGAAAACACATCCGCGCCGATTACTTTCAGTTTTGTCGCCCCGATATGTCCGTGGAATTCTGCGGCCTCGCCATCAATCGTTTTCGCGGCAACTTCGGCCTGCGCATACCCCGGTCCGACAAGGCCGTACATCCGGCCATCATGTTGCGCGCATTCACCGACGGCATAGATATTCTCGTCCGTGGTTTGCATCTGATCGTTGACGCGAATGCCACGGTTAAAGGCCAGACCAGAATTTTGCGCCAAGCCCACGTTTGCGCGGACACCGGTGCAGATCACGACCGTATCGCATTCGATCCGCGTTCCATCCCCAAGGCTGACGGCTGAAACACGGGTTTCGCCTTCGATTTCGGACACAGGCACACCGGTTTTCACCGCGACGCCGATTTTCTGAATACGCTTTTTCAGAAGCTCGCCTGCCTCGACATCCAACTGACGGGGCATCAGACGGCCTTCGTGTTCGATGACCGTCACGTTGCACTGGCGTTTCTGCAAGCCACGCGCTGCTTCTAGCCCCAACAGACCTCCGCCGATAATCACGACATTCCGCGCCGAAAATGACCGCGCCAAAAGCGCAGAGGCATCGTCGGCGGTTCTAAAGGTGAAAACGCCCGGCAAATCCTTGCCCTGAATGCCCGGAACAAAGGCCGATGAACCGGTTGCCAGAACAAGCTTGTCATAGGGCCAGCTTGATCCATCCCCTGTCACGACCTCTTTCTTGTCGCGATCAATCCGCATAACGCGCATGCCGGTCAACACCGCCAATGAGCCGTCCACATCCGAAATGTCGTCCAGCTCGATCTCGCCAAACTGGACATCACCGCCCAACAAGGGCGTCAAACGGACACGGTTATAAGGTTTGTGCGCTTCATCGCTAAGCAAAGTTACAGAATGTCCTGACTTCGCTAGTAATTGTCCGGTTCTTACACCAACGGGCCCACCGCCGACGACAATGATGCGTTCCTTGCCGGTGTCCGGTTCGATGTAGGTTGCGTGGTTCTCAACTGCCTGCATATCTCATACTCAAAGCAAAAATCCCCATGACCGAAGCCACAAGAAAGGAGCGTCTTTGCTCTGATGTACTTGGCGCTGTCATGAACGCCGGATGCAGACACCGTTGCCCGCACGATCATGGAAGTACGGGATCGGTTTTGATGTCAAAATTAATGCTGCACCTGCACCGAATATTTCCAGAAATGCGACACATATCGACGCAGTTGCTTATAAAGACGTCAATTTATGTCCGGAATTCCGCTTCTGCAGGTGCGAAATAATTCTCATCTCAGACGGGAAACAAAAAACGCGCCCCCGAAGGGACGCGTTGTAACCGGGGACTTATTCCGGATTTACGCCAGATCGAAACGATCCGCGTTCATGACTTTGGTCCATGCGGCAACAAAGTCAGCAACGAATGCGTCTTGCGCTTTGTCACATGCGTAAACTTCTGCCAGAGCACGCAGCTGGGAATTCGAACCGAAGACCAGATCGACACGTGTGCCGGTCCATTTTTCTTCTCCGGTTGCGCGGTCCTTTGCCACGAACTCTGTTTCTTCGGGGTTGGTGGCTTCCCACTTTACGCCCATGTCCAGCAGGTTGACGAAGAAGTCTGTCGACAACGTGCCGGGACGGTTTGTCAGAACACCGTGCTTGGTGCCGTCCTGCGTGATGCCCAAAGAACGCAGGCCGCCCAGAAGAACAGTCATTTCAGGCGCCGTCAGCGTCAGAAGCTGAGCACGGTCCACCAGCAGCTTTTCAGCAGGAACAGTGAATTCCTTTTGCTGGTAGTTGCGGAAACCATCTGCGACGGGCTCAAGAACGCCGTAGGATTCAACGTCTGTCATCTCTTGCGTCGCATCAACACGGCCCGCTGTGAACGGAACAGTGATGTTGTGACCCGCTTTCGCAGCCGCAGCCTCAATCGCAGCACTACCGCCAAGAACGATCAGGTCAGCAATCGACACCTGCTTGTCACCGGCAGAGGCGTTGAAGTCGGACTGGATGCCCTCCAGAACCTTCAGAACCTTTGCGGTTTGTGCAGGATTGTTGGCTTCCCAATCTTTCGCAGGTGCCAGACGGATGCGTGCACCGTTTGCACCACCACGGTTGTCCGAACCACGGAATGTGGAGGCAGACGCCCAAGCGGTGAAGATCAGCTCTTCTGCGCTCAGACCGGAATCCAGAAGCTTTGCTTTCAGGTCAGCGACGTCATTGTCGTCGATCTGCGCATAGTCTGCTGCCGGAAGCGGATCCTGCCACAGCAGGTCTTCTGCCGGCGCTTCTTTACCAAGGTACGTGGATTTCGGACCCATGTCGCGGTGGGTCAGCTTGAACCATGCGCGCGCAAATGCATCTGCGAACTCTTCGGGGTTCTTGTGGAACCGCTTAGAGATTTCCAGATACGCCGGGTCAGTGCGCAGGCTGATGTCGGTTGTCGCCATCATTGTCGGAACACGCTTGCCTGCGGTGTGTGCCGCCGGTGCAAGGTCTTCGTCCTTGACGTCAACAGCTTTCCACTGGTGTGCGCCTGCGGGGGACTTTGTCAGTTCCCACTCATAGCCGAACAGCATGTCGAAATAGCCGTTGTCCCAGACGGTCGGGTTCGGCGTCCATGCACCTTCCAGACCGGATGTGATTGCGTGGTCGCCTTTGCCGGACTCGAACGAGCACATCCAACCCAGCCCCTGCTCGGTGATGCCTGCGGCTTCCGGCTCGGGGCCGACCAGCGCGGCGTCGCCAGCACCGTGGCACTTACCGAATGTGTGGCCGCCTGCGATCAGCGCAACTGTTTCTTCATCGTTCATAGCCATACGGCCGAACGTGTCACGGATATCGTAAGCTGCTGCCTGCGGATCGGGGTTACCGTCCGGACCTTCAGGGTTCACATAGATCAGACCCATCTGAACAGCAGCCAGCGGGTTTTCCAGATCGCGTTCACCGGAATAGCGGCTGCCTTCTTTGTCAGACGTTGCCAGCCATTCGGCCTCTGCGCCCCAATAGATGTCTTCTTCGGGTTCCCAGATGTCTTCACGACCACCGGCAAAACCGAATGTTTTGAAACCCATGCTTTCCAGCGCGCAGTTACCTGCAAGGATCATCAGGTCAGCCCAGCTAATCTGGTTGCCGTACTTCTGTTTGATCGGCCACAGCAGACGACGCGCTTTATCAAGGTTGCCGTTGTCCGGCCAGCTGTTCAGCGGCGCAAACCGCTGGGTGCCGGAACGGGAACCGCCGCGGCCATCAGCCGTCCGGTATGTACCGGCAGAGTGCCATGCCATACGGATGAAGAACGGGCCATAGTGGCCATAGTCAGCCGGCCACCAGTCCTGGCTGTCTGTCATCAGCGCGTAGATGTCCTGCTTCAGGGCATCATAATCCAGCGCTTCGAATTCTTTTTTGTAATCGAAATCCTTCGCCATCGGATTCGACAGGTCAGAGTTCTGGTGAAGGATTTTCAGGTTCAGCTGGTTCGGCCACCAGTCGCGGTTGGAACGCACGCTGAAAGTTGTGTTGCTGGCTGTCGTGCCGTGCATGACGGGGCATTTGCCGCCGCTGGGGATATCATTTCCGTCCATGATGACCTCCGGATAGCTGGAAAGCGAAATTCTATAAAGGATGGGAGCCCCCACCCGCGTATCGTAGGACACCGAGCATGCCCTGTCGAAGTGACAGTTACGTATCAAAGCCCTTCAATTAACAAAAGTTGTATTTTCTGATTGTTACGATAAGTTTGCCTGATGAAAGATGTGACCGTTAAACAGCTCAGATACTTTGAGGCCTTGATAGAACACGGCCACTTTGGCCGTGCCGCAGATGTCTGCGCGATCTCGCAGCCTGCGCTTTCCATGCAGATCAAGGAATTAGAAGAAACACTGGGCGCGCCGCTTTTCGAACGCTCGGCAAGACAGGTGCGTTTGACCCACTTTGGCGCGGCTGTAGCGGAGCGCGCCCGCGCCGTTCTCAGGTCTGTCGAAGAGCTTCAGGATCTTGCGCGGGTTTCCGCCTCGTCCGATTTGTCCGGTCGGATGCGGATCGGCGTGATCCCGACCATCGCGCCCTACCTTATTCCAAAGATTATCGGCAGGCTGACATTTGAGCACGAAAATCTGGACGTCCGCATTCGGGAAACCCAAACTCAGAAACTGGTTCAGGAACTGACACAGGGAAAGCTGGACATGGCGATTGTGGCCCTTCCTGTGTCGGAAACGTCGCTGAATGAATTGCCGTTATTCGAAGAGGATTTTGTGCTGGTCCGCCACAACAGCGATGCTGACAAACCTGTGCCCAGTGCCGAGAATCTGAACAAGATGCGGCTTTTGCTGTTGGAGGAAGGCCACTGCTTTCGCGATCAGGCGTTGTCGTTCTGCAAACTACAATCTACCCTCCCCCGTGAACTGCTGGACGGCAGTTCCCTGACCACCTTGGTACAGATGGTCGGCGCGGGTATGGGCGTCACCCTGATCCCGGAAATGGCCGTCCCGATTGAAACAAGATCGGCACCGGTCACGGTTCAGCACTTTGCCGATCCGGTTCCAAAGCGGACCATTGGCATGGTCTGGCGTAAATCCAGCCCCTTGGCCAAGCAGATGGAACAGATCGCAGACGTTGTAAAACGCGCAGCCGCAGTTGCCTGAGCTCAGGTCACTTTGGCCCGTGTCATGAACTTGGGATCGTTCCAGGCATCAGTGTCCATGATCTCGCCCAGGATTTGTGCTGCCTTCCGCACATCATCCAAATCCAGATAAAGAGGCGTGAACCCGAAGCGCATGATGTTCGGTTCGCGGAAATCCCCGATCACACCTCGGGCAATCAGCGCTTGAATAGCGGCATAGCCGTTTTCAAACCTGAACGACACTTGCGATCCGCGCTGCGCGGGGTCTCGGGGCGAGGCAAGCTCAAGATCAGGACAGCGCTTTTCAACCTCTTCTACAAAGCATTCGGACAAAGCGACCGACGCATTTCGAAGGTCAGCCATATCCACGTCGTCCCAAACATCCAAGGCCGCATCCAGAATGGCCAGTTGGACAATCGGCGGTGTGCCCACCCTCATACGCTCTGTCCCGAAAGCCGGGCGATAGTCATGCTCCATCGCGAAGGGCGCATCATGGCCCAACCATCCGGACAAAGCGGGTTGGATGTCTGATACGATATCTGGGCGCACATAGATAAAAGCCGGCGCGCCCGGTCCGCCGTTCAGATACTTATAGCTGCACCCGACGGCGAACTCCGCTTGGCTGGCGGCCACATCTACGGGCACTGCGCCTGCGCTATGCGCAAGATCCCACAACATTACAGCCCCCGCGTTTTGCACTGCTTGGGTCACGGCCTTCATGTCGTACATCTGGCCACTACGGTAATCGACATGGGTCAGCATGACGACGGCGGTGTCATCGTCAATCGCGTCCAACATTTCCTCGTGCGCCACCGTTTTAAGCCGGTAACCCTGCCCGATCGTATCGATCATACCCTGCGCCATGTACAAATCTGACGGAAAGTTACCGCTGTCCGACAGGATGGTTTTGCGGTTAGGGCGCATTTTCAACGCAGCCGCCAGCGCCTGATAGACCTTGATCGACAAAGTATCGCCCGTAGCGACGCTGCCTTCTGGTGCGCCTATCAATCGCGCGATCCGGTTTCCGACCACGCGTGGCAAATCCATCCACCCTGCACTATTCCACGCACGGATCAGGTGTTGCCCCCATTCCTGATTGATCGTTTGCAAAGCCCGGTCACTGGCCGCCTTTGGCAGAACACCAAGGGAATTGCCGTCCAGATAGATGATGCCTTCGGGCAAAACGAACAAGTCTTTGCGCGGTAGAATCGTTGTCACGTCGGCCCCTTTTTCAATGTGTATCCAGACACTTGGTCAGAACATTATGGCGTTTGATAACACCTTTATCGATTGAAGATCATAGCCACGGCTCAAGTTCAATCTTATTTCAGACCACGTCGATTGTGGATTTTTATCCAGTGTTTTCATTGTCATGTATACAATTTGTATTCAGATTAGTTTTTTGTGTGCAATATAGTATTGCAAAGCGCAGCAACGGTTCTACGCTTTGCATCAGGGAGGAGACCGTTCAACACACGCTGCTTTGGGCACGCGTCCCTTTGGTGTGGCCGGTTCAGACTTGCGGATATCGCAAGTTCCTTCTGAAGTCAGGGAGGAGACATTATGACAAAACTAACCAACAGACGCATGGCGCTTCGCACGCTGGCAGGAGTTGGTGCTGCTGGTTTGGCCGCACCACATATCGCCACCGCTGCGGCGCACGGCACCAACTGGAAAATCCAGACAAGCTGGCCCGGCGGCGCAGGTCTGCAGATTTTCAAGGACTGGTGTGCCACCATTCAGGAAAAAACCGGTGGTGAGCTTAGCTTTACACCGTTCGGCGCAAACGACGTTGTGGGCGATTTCCAGCTTTACGATGCGGTGAAAAACGGCGTTCTGGATGCTGTGAACCCGTTTACAATTTATGCTCAGGGCATCATCCCCGCTGCCGTGTTCCTGTCGTCGTTCCCGCTGGGTCTGCGGAACCCACATGAATACGACGTATTCTATTACGGCCTTGGTGGTCTGGACATTGCGCGCGAACTGTATGCGGCTCAGGGTATGCACTTTGTCGGTCCGGTACACCACGGCCCGAACATCATCCACTCCAAGGTTCCGATCCGTTCGGTCGACGACTTTGCTGGCCGCAAGATGCGCCTACCCGGTGGTATGGTTGCTGAAATCTTTACCCAGCTTGGCGCGGAAACAACGGTTCTTCCGGGGTCGGAAATCTTCCCGGCTCTGGAAAAAGGCACCATCGACGTGGCCGACTATGTGGGGCCAGCGGTGAACTATGCTCTCGGCTTCAGCCAGGTGACCGATTACATCGTCATGGGCCCTCCGGGCTTTATGTCGGTCTACCAGCCGGTCGACATCATGGACATCACGGTTGGCAAAGCATCCTGGGATGCGCTGTCGCCCGAGATGCAGCAGTTCGTCGAAATGGAAACGCACGTCTATTCCGACATGCACCACGCCGCGATCCAGAAAGCCGACCAAGAAGCATGGGCCAAGTTCGAAGCGGATGGCACCGAGGTCACGCGCCTCAGCCAGGACGACGTCGAAATCATGACCGAAGTCGCCGTGCCGATCTGGTTCGATTACGCCAACCGCGATCCGCAGGCTGCGCGCGTCTTCAAGGTTATCCTTGATTACATGCAGTCTGGTTCTTTGGGCTATGTCGATCCGGCCATGACCAACGGTCTGGAACTGAAGCTTTAAGGCTTATCAATACCTCGACGAAACCGTCCGGCCCTAGAGGCCGGGCGGTTTTGCGACACCAACACTCCCCTACGGGACAAGGGACATGCACACATGCAAGGTCTGAGTTTTTCTCTGCCGCATTGGCTGTATTGGGTGGGGCTGATCGTCTTTCCCCTGATCGCCATGGCGCTGGCCAAACGGCCGAAAGTTAACAACAAAAAGTATTCGCTGCCGCTTGGATACATGATCCTTGTGACCGGCGGGATGATCGGATTGCACCGGTTTTACGTCAAAAGCCTTCTGGGGCTGGCGTTTATACCGGTCTTCCTGATGATCCTCTTTTCCAACGCGGAAGGCCAGAAAGCCCGCAGCGTCGTATCAGACGTCTCGAACGAGGTGCGGATCGCTGAAAGGGTTCTGGACCGCGAAAAGCCCCGCGTGGATGAGGCCATTGCAGAGCTCGACGCCTTAAAAGCGGCGGCTGCAGAAACCGAAGAAGGCTCGACCGCCCGCAAGATCGCTGATCGCCGCGTTGCCCGTGCAGAGGATACGATCGCCAAAGGGCAAGATCGCATTGCCGAAGCCGAGGCGTCGATTGCCGAGATCGGGGATTCTTTGGGCGACGCGCAATCCAATCTGGCATTCTGGCGCAACGCATCCAAATACGCGTTTTATCTTCTTCTTGCCGCCATGGCCGTCGATGTATTGCTTTTGCCTGGCCTGATTGCCAAGGCAAATTCGAAACTCAGTTTCGAGAAAGAAAGCGAAAATGATCGCAAACTTCGTGAAGCTGGCATTGGCACGATGGAGGAAGACAGCCGGTTCGCCGATAACTGGATCGACCGCCTTTGCCTTTATGCCGGTGAGTTCACTGCCTATTGGGCGGTGATCGCGGTCTTTGTCTACTACTTCGAAGTTATCTCGCGCTACGTATTCAACAGCCCGACAAACTGGGCGCACGAAGCGATGTATCTGATGTTCGGCATGCAGTACCTGATCGCCGGCTCCTACGCGATGCTGACCGAAAGCCATGTGCGCGTCGATATCTTCTATGCCCCGTTGTCAAAGAAGAAAAAGGCGTGGACCGATCTGGTCACATCCGTGTTCTTCTTCATCTTTGCAGGAACACTGCTGGTCACCAGTTGGATCTTTGCGATGGACGCAATCTCGGTTCCGTCGGGCAACGGTCTGTTGTCGCAGTGGGCACGTGGGGAAATCCCGACGTCCGAGATGTTGGCAAACTGGTCCCTGTCGCAATGGACCGATCCGAACATCCGCTGGGGTGAAATCAGCTTTAACGAATGGGAAGTGCCGTTGTGGCCTATGAAGTGGGTCATGGTGATTGGTGGCTTGCTCTTGGTCCTTCAGGGGGTCTCGAAACTGGGCAAGGACATCCGCACATTGGCGCAAGGAAACTGAACTTATGGGACTTGATATTAGCATCGAGCTTTTGACGCTCATTATGTTCGGAAGCCTACTGGCGCTTCTGATGGCTGGCTTGCCGCTGGCCTTTGTGACCGGTGGTCTGGCCTGTGTGTTCCTGTTCGTCCTCGGGGATGAACGCGCCCTGAACATTGTGCCAAGCCGCATCTTCCCGCTGATGACCAACTATCAGCTATCCGCCATTCCCCTGTTCATATTCATGGCCGCCATGTTGGAAAGGGCGGGATTGATCAACGAAATGTTCGACGTGATCTACAAGGTTCTGGGCGGTGTCCGTGGTGGCCTTGCTGCTGCAACTGTTCTTGCTTCGACCGTTCTTGCGGCGATGGTGGGTGTGATCGGAGCAGCGGTTGTGACCATGGGTATCATCGCCCTGCCCGCCATGTTGAACCGTGGGTATGACCCCAAAATCGCGATGGGATCGATCATGGCTGGTGGTACGCTGGGCATCCTGATCCCGCCGTCCATTCTTGCGATCATCTACGCGGTGGTTGCGGAACAGTCGGTGGGTGAACTGTTTATCGGCGCGGTTATCCCCGGCCTGATGTTGTCCGGTTTCTACATCCTCTATGCGGTCATCCGCTGTACGATCAATCCGGACCTCGGGCCTGCGATCCCTGTATCGGAACGCGTGTCCAATATCGAAAAGGTCCGCCTGATTGGTCGCATGTCCGCCCCGATCGCACTGATCGTTGTGGTTCTTGGTGTCATCTTCTCGGGTGTTGCGACACCTGTTGAAGCCGCTGGGATCGGTACCTTCGGTGCGTTCATCGTGGCAGCCATTCACCGCAAGCTGGACTGGCAGACGGTACGGGAGGCAAGCCTGACCACGCTCAAGGCGTCGGCCATGGTGATCTGGATCATGTTTGGCGCGACGATCTTTGTGGGGCTCTATGTCCTGGAAGGTGGTCAGCAGTTCGTACAAGAAAGCCTTGCCGCCACAGGTCTTGGCCCTTGGGGTATTCTGATCCTGATGCAGGTTCTGCTGGTGATCCTTGGCATGTTCCTTGACTGGGTCGGCATTCTGCTGCTCTGCGTTCCGATCTTTGTGCCGATCATCAAGGCGCTGGGCGCGCAGGCCTTCGGTCTGGAAAGTGCCGATGACCTCGTTCTGTGGTTCGGCGTGCTCTATCTGGTGAACATGCAGATGAGCTTCCTGTCTCCACCGTTCGGATACGCGCTATTCTATCTGCGCGGGGTCGCACCTGCGGAAATCCCGATGAGCGACATCTTCAAATCCGCCCTTCCATTCCTGGCGCTTCAGTTGGTGGGCTTGGTGATTTGTATGTTGGTGCCCGAGGTCATCACCTGGCTACCAAACATCGTCTACGATTGACTTGAAAATGTATCAGCCCGTTAGTGAAGATCGTCGATCTGAATGACGGGCTGGTGCCCGCCCAACTGGGCAAAGGCCATCTGGCGGCAGGTAAAGACCAATATCTGCTGATCTAGCGCCACTCGGTTCAACGCCGTGAACATTCTGATAATGCGGTCATCATCCGAGAACACCAGCGCATCATCCAGAACCACCGGAACATGACGCCCCTGCCGCGCAAACAAACGCGCAAAGGCCAGCCGTGTCAGAATAGCGATCTGTTCTTGCGTGCCACCAGACAGGCTATCCAGCCTCTCCTCATCCCCGTTTCGCGTCAGAACTTCGGGCATCACGGTATCACTGTCGAACTGAAGCGCCGCTTCGCCGTGAAGGATTTTCAGCAAAGGTTCGAGTTCTTCCTGAACCGGCCCGAAATACGTCTCACGTGCCTGTTCCCGCATGGCATCCAACACGGTCAGAAGTTTGGTCAAGGCCGCTGCTTCATCTTCGAAACGCTGGACCCGCTGGCTGACACGCTCCAATCGCTCGGCCGTTTCATCGCGCTTTTCTTCGATCCCTTGACCAGCCTGCGCCTCAATCCGCGCGTTCAGATCGGTTTGACGCAATCCAAGCGCGGCACGCCGGTCGTTCGCGGCTTTCATCGCCGCCTCAGACCTTTGCAGATTTGCGCGCACGGTCAGGATATCTGCGGATTGTTTCCGCATATCTTCAAGCGCCTGCGTGGCCTCATTGGTCTTTTGGCTGGCCGTGGCCAAGTCCGATAGCATCTTGGATTTAAGATCACTGCGCGCGGCTTCATCGCCCAGGTCATGATTGAAGCGATCAATGTTTTGCTGGCAAACATTGCGCTCTGCCCCCAATCGGATGACCGTTTCACGATGTTGATCGTAAGACGTTTGTGCGGCAGAAGTGGCAACCTGCAAGGTATTCAAAGCGTCTTCGGATGACCTGAGAGCATGACGCGCCTCATCAACAGTGACGCCTTCACCGTCGTCAGCATCTAGGTTCTGCCCAAGCGCAGCGAGCTCTTTCACGCGCGCATGAATGGCGTCTATTCCGTCCGGAGCAAGGGCGTTAAGAACCTGTTTTGCGGTTACTTTTTGCGCCTCGGCGTGTGTTGCGCCCCGTAATGCATTTCTTAGCTCATCCACTGACGACAGCGCGCAATTGTCCAAGATCGCCTGCAATTCTGCGCGATTGCGTTCTAACGCCGTCCGAAGCTGTTCTGTCCCATCCTTGCCTGACGAGAAGACCAGCTTTGCCATGCCCGGAAACTCGATTTCAGATCCGTCGTGCAACGCGATCAACCCATCCTGATCTACGGGCTTTCCATTATGCATCGCCCGTTGATCTGACAAATATGTCAGTTTCAAACTGGGGGCCGTTGCCGCGATCACGGTTTCGGCATGTAGGATATCGCGCGCTAAACCTTCGGCACGGGTGAGATCGGCCTTTGTCGCCTTGGTGGCCTTCAAAATTGACTCCGCTTGGCGGATCGTCTCCACGTGTTCCTTGGCTTGCTTCAGAACACTGTTCAAACGCGCAAGCTCTTGTTCGGCTGATTTCAGCTTTTCATGTTTCAAAGCCTGATCCATCGCCGCGCGACGTTTCTGGATATCTACCTGTCCTGCATTCAAAGCCTGACGCGCTTCGACCAATCGGGCCTTTGATGCGCTCTCTTGCTCGGTCGCCTCTGCGATTTGAGCATTGAGTGATGCCAACTGGCTAACCGCCAAATCAAACTGTCGCGTCTTTTCATCGAAGCCCGACAATTCGCGTGTGATCCGGTCTTGCTCCATTTGGCAGATCACTACTCTTTGCTGCGCCTCAGCGATCTTGCCTTCTTGCGCTTGGGCTTTCCCGAACTCCTGCTGCGCGGCATCCAGATCATCTGCCAGACGTCTGCGTGCGTCCGGATCGTTCAACCGGAAAAGTTCGGCTTCGACCTGCGCACGTTCGCGCAGAGTTGACTGCAACACACTGCATTGCCCTGTCAGGGTTTCCAGTTCATCCTGCAATGCGGCCTGTTCATCCAGCGCCTGCTTCCATGCACCCGTTGGCCGACCAGTCGGCGTGGTGATCGCGCGCAGATCCGTTTCGCAGTCTTTGCGAATCCGATCCATACGACGCCCGCCTGTGACCGCATCGATTTCCCCCATGACAGACGACATCAGATCACGGCGCGCATCGGCCAGCTTCTTTTTCTCGCCCTGACTGGCATTTTCAGCTTCAAGCCCAAGAACGCCCTGCCTGACCCAAAGCAAGCCCGCAGGCCCGCCATCGCCTTCGCCCAAAAGCCGTGTGACCCAAGCCTCGGCTTCGCCGTCCTGCACGATCAATCGATTGGTCGCGCCATCAAACAGCGCCGCGCCCTTTTTACTAAGAAACCGCTTTTCAAGACGATACAGCGCGCCATCGTGTTCAAACTCGGCTGCTATCCGAAGCCCACCGCCCGACGCCGGCTGCAACGATTTGATCGTTTTTCCCGACGATGAATATTTCTCAAAAAACAAGGCGTGGAGCGCATCGAAGAATGTGGTCTTCCCAAACTCGTTTGCTTCGGAAACAACGGTGATCCCGTCCCCGATACCGTCCAGACGGGCGGTTTTCCCGGCGAAACGGCGAATGTTTTCAAGTGTCAGGCTCCGCAGTTTCATGCCTCGCCCTCGGCATAGGAAAACAAGCGGGCTAGGGCCGAGGCCGCAATTTTATCTCCGTCCTCGGCCTCTTGGGCCAGCACATCGGCAGCATGCCGCAGCGCGCCGGTTGTGTCGATCTTATCGAGATCGGTCGTGTCCGGAAGAATGGATAGGCCCGACATATCGACTTCAAAATGAAGGAAATCTGGAGCGACCTTGTTTAATAGATCGATCGCGTCCTGCCGATGCCCGAGTGATTGCCGACCGGTCATCACAACCTCGAAAAGGCAGTGTTGGCGTTGATGCACGTCGGGCATTTGATCATGGAAGATCGACGAAAAATCGTCGGTCTCGGTCAGATCAATATCAAGGTGACGCCAGACTAGTTGGCCCAAGGGCACTTCTTCAACTTTAACCGGCTGACCATGCGCAGAAATTTCCACCAGATTGCATCCGGCCGTTCGGTGTTCTTTGAAACTGTCGGGCTCGGGCGTGCCTGAATACCATGTGTTTGGCAATACCTCGATCCGGCCATGCCAGTCGCCGATGGCAAGGTAGTCCAGCTTGGCAGTTGTGCTTCGATCCGGTGGGATCACCCCGCCGCTGGTGCCGCCGATGTCTTCGGAACTGCGAAAATCGCGGATACTGCCATGTGCCAGCCCGATACGGATCATGTCGCCCGTATCATGGCCTTCCATCCACGCGGTCAGATCGCGGCCCGGATCGCGCGCTGTACAAGGCGCCGGAAGAAGGACCGTTTGCGCATTCAAGGTGATCGCCTCGGCCTCGGTTGCCAGAAGAAAGTTTTCGGGGGCATCCCGCCGCAACACCCGCCAAAGTTCGGTCGCAGCCAGTGAATCGTGGTTCCCCGGCAGAATGACCCACGTCACATCAGGATACTTGGCCACATCGTTCAACATTTGCCGGATCACACGCGGTGGCGGTGTTTCCGCGTCAAAGGTGTCACCGGCCAGCAAGACATGCGACGCTTGTCGCTCCTGCGCCAAAGACCCTAGTCGGGACACAATGGATTGACGGGTCACTTTCAAGGCCGCGCGAACATCTTCTTCAAAACGGCCGAATGGCTTGCCCAAATGCAGGTCGGAACTGTGCAGAAAGCGGATCACAATCAGCGCACCGGATTAACTGACAAGACGCAAACCGCGTTGATATAAAATTGTTTTTGCAAGGCCCGCCCACTCATTCGCATGGCCTAAAAATTTCACCTAGCCGTAGGCAGGTCAAGCATATCTTGGAAAATCACCTTTGCAGGCGACCTGCCGCAAAAGCGCTGAGCCCAAGCATGATCGAAGCCGTCGCAAGGCAGGCAGAAACGCCACCGATCTGATAACTGAGACCGGACAGAACCGTGCCCAACAGCCGCCCACCGGCGTTGGCCATATAGTAAAACCCGACGTCCATCGTCACACGCTCGCCGCTGGTAAACGCAAGGATCAGGTAGGAATGCAAAGACGAGTTCACGGCAAAAATCGCACCGAACACCAGCAATCCTAAAACTAGCGTGACCGTGGTGCCGACACTGACCCCCACGCCCCACAGTACGACGGCCAAAATGGCCGGAATGATGGTCAGAGCAATCACCCAGGTTTGCGCGGCGGCGATCAATTCAGCCTCGGATCGGGATGCAGCGCGCAGGAGTTTGGGCGCGTTGGCCTGAACAAAGCCATAGAGGATTGTCCAAACGGCCATGAAAGACCCGATCATGAAAAAGGCTTGCCGGTTACCAGCCTCGGACCCGTCCGACAGCACCGCGTAAAAGTAAATCGGGATGCCGACAACGAACCACACATCCCGCGCACCAAACAGAAAGACGCGCGCAACGCTTAACCAGTTCACATTCGACGTTGTGGAGAAGACATCGCCGAACTTTGTGCCCTTCTTTCCCTTGGGCAGTCCTGACGGCATTTTCCAGATCACCGCACACAGGATGACAAACAGAATTGCGGCCATACCAAGAACCGAAGGCACAAAGCCCCACACCGCCAAAAGCACGGCCCCCAAGAGAAAGCCAAATCCCTTAACCGCGTTTTTCGAACCGGTCAGAACTGCAACCCAACGGAACAAACCGCCCTGCCCACTGGGTGCAAGCACCTTCACTGCGCTTTTGGCAGACATTTTGGACAGATCCTTGGCCACGCCAGATGCGCCTTGAACGGCCATGACAAAGGCCACGGACAGGCCAATCCCCCAATTCGGATCAAGCTGCGACAGGGCCAACAAGGCCAGAACCTGAAGTGACAGCCCGGCATAGAGCGTTGAAGTCAGGCCAAATCGCGCGGCGATCCACCCTGCGCAAAGGTTCGTCACGACGCCCGCGATTTCATACAGAACAAACAAATAGGCCAGTTGAACCGGCGAAAAACCAAGCGTGTGGAAGTGCAAAAGCACCAACATGCGCAACGCGCCGTCGGTCAGCATAAACGCCCAATAGGCTGCCGTGACCGCGATATAGGCGGTCAGGCCCTCTGTCCGTCCGGTCATAGGCTGTTGCCTACCATCAGGCTGACATCGGCCAAACGGTGCGCATAACCCCATTCGTTGTCATACCACGCGTAAACCTTAAGCTGGGTGCCGTTCACCACCATGGTCGATGGCGCGTCGATAATCGAACTGCGGGCATCGTTGACATAGTCTGTCGAAACCAACGGGCGTTCTTCATATCCGAGAATGCCCTTAAGTTCGCATTCAGCGGCGTCTTTGAAGAACCCGTTCACTTCCTCGACCGAGGTCGGGCGTTCCAGTTCGAACACACAATCCGTCAGCGATGCGTTCAACAAAGGCACGCGCACCGCGTGACCGTTCAAGCGCCCTTTCAGTTCCGGATAGATCATAGTGATCGCCGTGGCGCTGCCCGTTGTGGTCGGGATCAGGGAATTCAACGCAGACCGCGCACGGCGCAGATCTTTGGCGGGGCGATCAACGATTGTCTGCGTGTTTGTCACGTCATGGATTGTTGTGATGGACCCGTGCTTGATACCGATTTTTTCATGCACAACCTTAACCACCGGAGCGAGGCAGTTTGTCGTGCAGCTGGCCGCGGTCACAATCCGGTGCTGAGCCGCATCGTAGATATCGTGATTGATGCCGTAGACCAGATTGACGGCCTCGTCCTCTTTTACAGGGGCCGAGACAACCACCTTTTTCACGCCTGCATCAAAATAGGGCTGCAATTTTTCGGTGGTTTTGAACGCGCCCGTACAATCGATAACCACATCCACGCCCTCGAGCGGAAGCTTGGTCAGGTCGCGTTCATTATAGACGGGCATAAAGGTGCCATCCACTGACAGCCCGCTTTCGTTGCTGGAAAACTCGGCGTTCCAGCGGCCATGAACTGTATCGAACTCAAGCAGATGCGCATGCATAGCGGCATCGCCCACCGCATCATTCAGCCACGCGATCTTGCACCCCTTTTCCAATAAAGGCTTCAGTACAAGTTTTCCGATCCGGCCAAGGCCGTTCAGTGCGTAGGTCGTCACGATAGTCTCTCCATTTAACGTCGCATGCGCGAATACCGGTCTATGATGACAGCGCGATGACAATCAGCCGATGATTTCAAACTTATGTACATCGACCATGCCACGATCTGTAATTTTCAACGCAGGGATAACCGGCAATGCCAAGAAGGCAAGCTGCAGAAACGGCTCATCCAGTGTCACGCCGAGCGATTTTGCAGCCGCCCGAAGATCAACCAGCTGGTCGTGTACCTTTTCAAAGGGATCAAGGCTCATAAGACCGGCCACCGGCAATGGAAGTTCCGCCAGTACCTGACCATCACGCACGACAACAAACCCGCCATCAATCTCGCTCAGTCGGTTTGAGGCAACGGCCATGTCTTCGTAGTTCGCACCGACACAGGCAATGTTGTGATGGTCGTGACAGACGGTCGAGGCAATGGCCCCCGCCTGCATTCCGAAACCCCGTACAAAGCCCGTGGCGATGTTTCCGTTTTTGCCGTGCCGTTCAACAACAGCGATGCGGATCAGGTCGCGGTCGATGTCGGGCTTTTGGTCACCATCGACGATCGCGACATCTTCAGACAGGTGATCCGTCAAAATCTGGCCTTCCCGAATGCCGATGACATCCACCGTTTCACGATTGGTGACACGGCGAAATTCCGAAGCAGCCACCCGCGGTGCCTTGACCGATTTCAGCCCGACCGGATCAATAATTTTCCGGTTGGCAAAAGCATCGTCTGTCAAAAGCTGACCGGCGGCAAAAACCATCTGAACGTCGCAGTCTTCCAGACTTTTGACCGCAACAATGTCAGCACGTTTGCCTGGTGCAATATGGCCGCGATCTTTCAAACCAAACGCTTCGGCGGCGGAAAGCGATGCGGCACGATAGGTTGCCAAAACGGGCGATCCTAGGCCAATCAAACGCCGGATCATAAAGTCCAAATGACCCTGTTCGGCGATATCAAGCGGGTTCCGATCATCGGTGCAAAGGCACATGTAAGGCGCGGTGATATCCGTCAGCAGCGGTTGAAGGGCATCCAGATCCTTGGAAACCGAGCCTTCCCTGATCAGAACACGCATGCCCTTTTGCAATTTTTCACGGGCCTCATCGGGGGATGTGGCCTCGTGTTCGGTAAAAATTCCTGCGGAAACGTAAGCGTTCAGGTCTTTGCCGGACAGCAGCGGGCAATGTCCGTCTTTGTGGCCGCCCTCAAACAGACGCAGCTTGTCCATCATCTGGGGATCGCGATGGATCACACCGGGATAATTCATGACCTCGGCCAGCCCGATGCCCGACCGGTGGTTCATCACCTCTGCGATATCTTCGGCCAGCAATTCGGCACCGGCGGTTTCCATATGGGTCGACGGAACACATGACGACAATTGCACGCGGATATCCATCAGACAGCTTTCGCTGGCCTTCTGGAAGTAGCGGATGCCATCCAACCCGATGACGTTCGAAATTTCATGGGGATCACAAATGGCGGTCGTCACGCCCCGCGGTCCGACGCAACGGTCGAATTCAAAGGGCGTGACCAACGAGCTTTCGATGTGAAGATGTGTATCGATGAACCCGGGCACCAAGGTCAGGCCAGATACATCAACGACCTTCGCGCCCTCATATTCTGCGCCGATCCCGACAATCGTATCACCGCAAATCGCGACGTCGCCGTCAATGAACAGCCCTGTCACCAGATCAAATACCCGACCACCCCGCAAAACGATATCCGCAGGTTCGTCCCCGCGACCCTGAGAAATCCGTTTTTCCAAATCAGCCATTGAGCGCCCCTATTTCCGCATTTCCTTAAGCACACCCTGTTTCCACGGCGGCGTCCAGAGCCAAGGTGCCCGCACAAACGAAAAGAGCGACCCGAAGGCCGCTCTTTTCAATTCTTGACGATTTACCTATCAAGACCGCTCGTTGCGGCTGCTTTTGCCCTCACCCGCGTCGTCGCGCGAATTGCTCGTAAGCGCCAGTATCAGACCGGCGATCAATATCAGCGCAACGAGGCCGATGACGAAAATATCCGTAGCCATGTTGCTTCCTTTCGGTTGTTCATAAGGAAAACGGCCAGAAAACCCATCGGTTCCGGATTTTTTCAAAACCTATCCATCAGAATAGGACGTTTTCTTGGGAACTCGGAAAGATTGCTACAAACTGTCGCTAATGGCTTGACCATGGGTGTAGGAAATTTGGCCCCGTTCCTGCTGGCGCGCACGTGCAGCGGCCACAAGCGCACCGAAGATCCGACGCTGGGCTTTTCGGTAGAACAAATGCTCGGGGTGCCACTGAACGCCTAGGGCAAAAGGATCACGATCGCGTTCGATCGCCTGCACCATACCGCCTTCGTCACGCCCGACGACTTTCAGGCAATCACCCAGCTTATCCACCGCTTGCGTGTGAAGCGCGTTCACGTCGACACAGGCGACCTGAGTGGTCTTTTCGATCAAACTGCCTTTTTCCAGCGTCACCCGTTTGCGCGGCAGGATGGTCCGGTATTTCTTGGAGGTGTAAACGCCGTATGCATCCTGATGAAGCGTTCCACCGGAGACAACGTTGATCATCTGGGATCCACGGCAAATGCCAAGGATAGGAAGGTCGCGTTGAAACGCCTGCCGAATAACATCCGCTTCAAGCGCGTCCCGATCCGGATCAAGCCGCACGCCGATTTTGACTTCGCCGCCATAAAGCGTGGGCGCAATGTCGTCGCCACCGCCAATGATAACGCCATCCACAGAAGCAACATCAATGTCGCGACCAGCCTGCCAACGCACAGCAGTGCCGCCAGCAAGGCGCACGTTGAACCAGATCAGCGGGAATATGCGCCAGCCCGACCGCTTTGATACCGTGACGCCAATTCTGGGGCGTGGCATCAGAAATCCCCTGCCAGCTTGGATGACTCTTTGCGCCAGTCACTCCGGATTGATGTCAGGGACGCGCGGTGTTCTTTCCACGCTTCCTTCAAGTCCTCCAACAGGTCTGCGTCACGGGCGACCTTTTCGATCTTGATCCATCGCTGCCATTCTAATTCAAGCGACCAATCATCCTGATCAATCCGGCAATCCGGCAAGCGGAAATGATAGGTCGGACGTGCTGAAATTGTGGCCATATCCATCTTGGCGGCGACGCGATCCTTATCGATCATTGCAAAGATGCACATCATATCCAGCCCATAGTTCCGCGAAGGCGCCAGTTCCAGATAACAGTCAATCAGCTCTTCCATCGACGCAAAATCGCGTTCGGCCAAAGCATCGACCAACGCGCGCGGATACGGATCAACAAAGGGAAGCGCGCGGCGCGACAGATCGATGTTCGCCGCATCCCGCAACGCGTCTTCACAAAGGGCGTAAGCCGTCAGAACCGGCAGGATTTTTTCCAATGTCAGCGCTTCGACTTCGGGGTTGAAGTGCACACCATACCCAAGCAGTAAACCACCATCTGTACCAACCGCGCCAGCCTGTTTAAGCCGATCTACGATGACATCCAGCTTTCCTAACGCCGTGTGTGGGAACGGTGATGTCACCAACTCGAGCGGCACAAATTTCCTTGCGATATCAAGCAGCTTCTGATCAAAGCTGCTTTCGGCTTGGTGCAGATACTGACTATCCAGATAGACCTCGATATCCCCTATCTCGGTGTCCTCGATGATAAGGCCCTTATCATCACGCGGGACGACATTTCCGCCAAAGCAGTCTATGACGATTTCTGCCACCGCGTCTTCCTTCAAACCGCCAAATTCGATCTCGACGCCAAGCTGCCGTGTGTCGCCGTCGGTGGTTTTCGGGTTGGGAAGCGTGATCGTTCCCTGAGCCTTATCGGTCATCTTGGTCCTCGTTAGTAATCAACAACTTCTGGTTTGAAGTCGGAAATGGTGAACAGAACTTTCACGGCGTAACACTGGTCTTTTAAACCTTGTTCCAAATCGCCCCCCAACTGGGTGACAAAGGCGCGGATCAACCGGCTACCAAGACCAGTTTCACCTGTGGACGACCTATCCGCATGTGGATCAGACGTGTTGCTAATCACTACACTCACTTTCCGATCATCCAAACTTTTAACCGAAATGCGAAGCTCGCAGACACCCTGATCATCTGGACCGCCGTACTTGCCTGCATTGGTCAATGCTTCTGCAATCAAAAGAGAAAGTGGCACCGCTTGATCCGGGTAAAGCTCTACCTCATCAATGTCGCGGATAACGTCGACGCGTGATCCACATTGCGTTTTAACACCACAGATTTGGTCGATCAGGTTGTTCACCAAGTCATGCGTCTGAACCTTTCCCAAATCCTCGGACTGATAGAGCGATCTATGAACAGTCGCGAGGCCCAGGATGCGGTCTTGCAAACGTTGCAGGACCATGCGCGTCTCTTCATGCGTCGCCTGACGGATCTGCATGTTCATGATCGATGAAATCAGCTGCAGATTATTCTTAACTCTGTGATGTACTTCCTTGAGAAGAATGGTTTTTTCATGAAGCGCATCTTCAAGCTGCGCCTCATCGCGCATGATGGATTCAACCATGTTCAGGAAATCATTCTCCATGTCCTGAAGCTCTAGCGCCATATCGGGTGATGTTTTCTGCGATGGAACCCGACGGTTGCGCGCAAAGCCGCGCATCTGACGACGCAAGGTGCGGATATGGCGGATGACCAACCGATTGATCGCCAGATAAGCCACAATCACGCTGGCCGCCCACATCAATAGCGGCAGTGCACGGGCAAAGCGTTGTTGATCTACCGCTTGGGCCGCGACGCTGTCCAAGGGCCAGACACTGACCGCCGTCACAAGACCCGGTATCGATGTTGAAACCGAAAAGATGCGTTCTTGCCCGTCACCGCTGACCGCTTGAAAGCTGCGCTGGTTGCCACCGGCCAGTTCGCTGAAGTTTGTTTGCTTTGGAAGAATTTCCTTGGCGCGTTTAGGGGAAACCGTGGTCGACAGAATTTGTCCCTGCTTGTTGAACGTAATCACATCCACAAAGCCCGGCTCTTCCACTGCTCCTTCCGATGATCTGAGCTCAGACACCGAAAAAGAAATGAGCACCTGACCTTTTAATACGTCACCCTCGAAGAACGGGGAGCTGACGACAACAACCGGCTCGTTGCTAAGAGGTGGATTATCGATGCGTAGAACAGACGGCTCGCGGCTTTTGGCGGCTTCGACCAACAGTGGGAAGACTGTAAGGTCCGCTTCACGTTGCGCGGACAAACACGTCAAGTTCGCATCAGTATCGATAACGCCCAAAAAGTTGTGCAGCCCCTCCGACTGCTGAACTTGGGACAGATGCCGGTAACAGGTTAAGGGATCACCTGCCACAACGTCGGAAAGCGCACTGAGGGTTTGCGCGGCTGCGAGCGTGTTCTGAATGTTGCGACGCTCAGCCGAGATCGCCGTTTCCGTCAGACCGATCACGTTCAACGCCGCACGTTCGCGGGTCACGTCGTGAAGCTCAGATGTTTGCAGGTATGAAACGACGCCAAGCGGGACCAGCGCGATCGACAAAAAGCCGATGATCCGCGCCCCGAGCCCGCTTGGAACTGGTCTGGGTCCAGGTGTTCCGATCATTGCGAACGCGCGCCGTCAGGCCGACCGAGCGGACACGACAGCCATTGTTGCGCTGTCTGTCATTTCCAAGGCCTCGTTTTCGTTCAGGCCCATGATCTCGGCCAGACGTGCGCGACCGCGGTTTGTACGGCTTTTGATCGTGCCGACCGCAACGCCACACATTTCGGCTGCTTCCTCATAGGAAAAGCCCGATGCACCAACGAGGATCAACGCTTCGCGCTGTTCGTCGTTCAGCTGTTCAAACGCGACACGGAAGTCTTTCATCTGCAGGCGACCATCGTGCGCAGGCTTTTCAGAAAGGCTGTTGGTCATAACACCGTCGACGTCGGACACTTCACGACCAGCTTTACGACGGTTCGAATAATAGGTGTTGCGCAGAATTGTAAAAAGCCATGCGCGCATGTTTGTTCCGGTCTGAAAACTTTCGATTTTTGTCCAGCCCTTCACCAGCGTGTCTTGCACCATGTCATCGGCCAAAGAGCCGTTGCGGGTCAAACTAAGCGCAAATGCACGCAGCGCTGGGATGTGTGTCACCAGCTCCTCACGGGGGTCAGCGCTCATTTTTGCTCTCCCTGCTCGGCGTTTTGCTCGGATGCAGCACCACCGTCCTGCGCCTTGAGTTGATCAAGTAGGTTCAAAAACCGATCAGGAATATCTTCGCTGATCATGTCCTGATAGACACGCTTCAAATTGTCATCGATGAGCCGAGCCTGCTTCGAATTCTCGATTTCGTTCGCCATGGTTACCCTATATGCTTCCCGCAAAATTCTGATCTGATCTTGGAACCAAACGCGCGAACATGCGTTAGGTTCCAAATTAGTTTGAAAAAAGGATGGGGAAATGACAACACAGGATCTGAGCAGCGAGATCGGCTCAGCACTGCCTTACCTGCGTCGCTATGCACGCGCTTTGACAGGTGATCAAACGTCTGGTGACCGCTACGCGGCAGCCACTTTGGAAGCGGTTCTGGCGGACCGTAATATGGTGATCGAAGCAAGCAGCCCGAAAGTGGGTCTGTTCAAAGTGTTCCACGGCATCTGGGTGACAACGGGCGCCCCCGTGACCACAGAAACCGACGGCCCGCGTGCCGCTGCACAAAAGCATCTGGCGCGCCTGACAACAAACAGCCGCGAGGCGCTTCTTCTTCATACAATCGAAGAATTTAGCCTGTCCGCTGTAGCCGAAATCATGCAGATCGGCGGCGACGAGGCCGAAATTCTGGTTGAAACGGCGCGCCGCGAAATGGCGGATGGTCTCTCTGGCCGCGTTCTGATCATCGAAGACGAAGCAATCATCGCTATGGATCTTGAATCCATCGTTGCCGATCTGGGTCACCGCGTCACTGGCGTTGCGCGCACCCGCGACGGTGCCGTTGCCTTGGGTGCACAAGACACGCCCGACCTTATTCTGGCAGACATCCAACTGGCCGATAATTCGTCCGGTGTTGATGCAGTGAACGATTTGCTGGCTGATCTGGGCGAACGTCCTGTGATCTTTATCACAGCCTTCCCTGAACGTCTTTTGACCGGCGACAAACCGGAGCCCGCGTTCCTGATTTCTAAACCCTACTCCGAAGAACAGGTCCGTTCGGCGATCTCGCAAGCGATGTTCTTTTCGTCGACAGAAACGCTCAAAGCTTAAATTTTTTCTGTCGTTCACAACAAAAAAACCCCCGCCGATCAGGCGGGGGTTTTTTCGTGTCGTGTTCAGCGCGTTAGGCCTTGCGCAAGACCCGCATAACCAGCGTCACAACAAACAGTACCAAGAACACGACGAACAGAACCTGTGCGATACCGGCAGATGCCGACGCGATGCCGCCAAAGCCAAAAACAGCAGCGATAATAGCAACGATGAAGAATGTAACAGCCCAACCAAGCATGGGAAATTCCTTTCGATTTGTGGTGCCCCCGAGTTGTTCGCCATGATTCTAAAGTGGCAAAAAACTGTAAGGGCTTTCAAAGAACCGGAACGCTTCCGGCGTCTGAAAACCCAACGTGTAAAGCGATGAAAGGTTCCCGTTTCCCGAATTTATTACCATGGGTTGAAGCTGACCAACCGGATAAAAACAGAGGTCCTATGTTCTTAGAAAATAAGTAACTCAATGACTTGCACTGAAAGCTGAATGAGCCATATTTGGTAAAACAATTCCCAAAACGGCTGTTTCTCCAATTTCCCAGCCGTCTGAGACTTTAAAGCCGCCTTCGGACGAAGGCGGCTTTTTTCTTTTCACTATGCCAGTGACGGTAGCCACAACACGATTGATGGAAACGCCACCAAAAGTGCGATGGTCACAGCATCCGCAAAGAAGAACGGAAGCACGCCGCGGAACACGTCCTGTACGGACAGATCCGGACGGACACCTGCCACAACGAAACAGTTCAGACCGATCGGTGGCGTGATCAGACAGAACTCTGCCATCTTCACCACAAGGATACCGAACCACACAGCGCACATCGTACCGGACATGCCAAAGGTCGAGTCTGCCGCTGTCACGGCCTCGCCCCCGTTCAGCGCCATCACTGCCGGATAGACAACTGGCAACGTCAGAAGAAGCATCCCAATCGCATCCATGAACATGCCCAGCACCGCATAGGCCAACAGAATGCAAATCAGGATTAGCATGGGCGGATAATCCAGCGACGTGATCCAATCCGAGAACGCAGTGGGAAGATCAGCAAAGCCGAGGAAGCGCACATAGATCAGAACACCCCAGATGATCGAGAAAATCATCACGGACAGTTTCGCTGTTTCGATCAACGCGTCTTTCAGTTCGGGCCAACGCATCCCGCGCCACAGGGCCATCAGAAGTACGATGAACGCACCAATCGCGCCACCTTCCGTCGGGGTCCCCCATGCGTCACCGCCGAAGGGGTTGTAGACGAAGAAGATGATGATCACGACAACGGCAAAAATCGGAAGCGCAGGCGGCAAGGCTTCGAACCGTTGGCGCCATGTGAACCCGCTGACCGGAGGGCCAAAGTTCTTCATCGTCAGGGCCAAGCCGATGATCAGTGCTGCATAGACGATGGCTGAGAAGACACCCGGAATGAAGCCCGCCAACAAGAGTTTGCCCACGTCCTGTTCAACGATGATCGCATAGATCACAAGGATCGCAGACGGCGGGATCAGCGATGCAAGCGTTCCGCCAGCAGCCACAACGCCCGCCGCAAAGCGTTTGTCATAGCCGATCTTCAACATCTCGGGGATCGCGATCCGCGCGAAAACTGCAGCGGTCGCAACCGACGCGCCGGACACGGCCGCAAAACCCGCCGTGGCAAAAACTGTCGATACGGCCAAGCCGCCCGGCACCCAAGCGATCCAGCGTTTGGCCGCCTCGAACAACGCACGGGTCAGGCCGGCATAGTATGCCAGATAGCCGATCAGGATGAATGTCGGGATCAACGACAAGGCCTGCGACGCCACCTTACCATGGGGCACCTGCCCTGCGGTTTTGATGGCAACGGTCATCGCCCAGCCAAGTTGTTCGGGCGCATAGCCCTTCTTGGCCCAGAAAATCCAGATCAACCCAAGCAGACCCGCAAACGCAGCCGCGAAGGCCACTCGCATCCCGATGACAACAAGGACCAGCATGATACCGCTGACCCACAAACCAATTTCAATGGGTTCCATAGCCTAGTCCCGCCCCGAGATATGTTCTGCTTCTTGGGCCGCTTGTTCGGCCACGGATTGAACCAGCGGCACCGCCGCAGGGCTTTCCAGCCCGAGCACGAAGGCACGTCCAAAGCCGATCAACTGAAGGATCAACCGAAGGCTCATCACGAAGAAAGCCACGGGCACAACCAGTTTGGCGGGCCACAGCGGCAATCCGATGTCGATGGTGCTGTCACGGCTCCACAAGGGTTTTGCCATGTCAAAGCTACGATCGAAATGCGCCCATGATCCGTAGACCAACGCCACAATCACCAGAAAGATCGCTAAGGTCGTGATGAATTCGGCCAACCATAAGGGCCGCCCTTTCAACTGGCCAATCAGGATGTCCATCCGGATGTGCCCGCCTTCGCGTTGGACAAAAGAAACCCCGAGGATCGCGATCAATGGCATCAGGGTTTCGATCCAGTCCACGTACCCGCGCAGGGGTTCATTGAACAGATTTCGACCCGTCACCGAAATGACGGCCAAAAACATCAACATGAATGCGAAAATTCCCGCAACTAGCACGAACACCCGCTCTATCCGCAACAGCGAATGGTCCAAGCGGCTGATCAGGCTGTCATCGCTAAGAACAGCGGATGCACCGGCCATGGCTCACCTTTCAAGTCTGGTCATGTGATACGAAATGGCCCCGTTCGGGAAATCCTGACGGGGCCACATCCGACTGTCGCCTTGGCGAAAGCCAAGACGCGCCGGTCGTTATTTGCGCATGTCTGCGAGCGTGGAGTTCACCAGATCATACAGCTCTTGCGCCGGAAGGCCCTGAGCTGCGTTTTCTTCGATCCATGCTTTGGCAATCGGGCCAGCCGCGACTTCACGGAACTTCGACAGTTCCTCGTCCGAGATCATGACCTTCTGAACGCCTTTTTCGGCCAGAACGGCATCCCACTTCTCAAGAAGTGCGCCATAGTTTGCCAGATAGTGATCGATGGCTTCATCGACCGAGCTGTCCAATGCTGCACGATGCTCATCCGACAGGCTTTCATAGGCGTCGATGTTTACAACAATCGGGCAGTTTACGGTGCCGGGGTTCAGGTTGGCAGTCCACCAGTCCGCTTCGTTGATTGTGCCGAACGACAGGTGCGCGTGCTGAGCGAACGCAACTGTGTCAACAACGCCGGATTCCATCGCCTGATAGGCTTCGGATGATGTAACAGACGTCGGAACACCACCAACAGCGGCAAAGGCCTTACCCAGACCGCCAGTCGCGCGAACGCGCATACCGTCGAATTCTGCCAGTTCGTCACGCGGCTCGCCTGTACCAACAAGGTTGTACTGGGGCATCGGCGACGTCATCAGCATCTTTGCGTTCCACTGTGCCATTTCTTCGGCAACCGCGGGGTGCGCGTAAACAGCGTGGCTGACAGCGACTTCTTCTTCCAGCGTGTTCACGCCAAGGAACGGAAGTTCCAGAACGGTGATCGCACGGTTTTTGTCAGCATGATAACCCGCGCAGAACTGCGCCATTTCAAACGCACCGATGGAGATACCATCAAGGTTTTCAGTGTTCTTCGACAGGCCGCCGTAGGACACATTCATGGTGAATTCGCCGTTTGTCTTGGCGCTTACCAGCTCGGCCAGCTTTTCAACGTGCTCGGTAAACGCGCGGCGCTTACCCCAAACAGACACGTTCCATTCTGTTGCAGCCGCTTCGCCAGCAATTGTCAGAGCCAACAGGGACACTGTCAGCTTTGCAGTGATATTTTTCATATTATCCTCCCAAATTTCAACACCGTAGGATGTTGAAGATGGGCGAAATCCTAGTGCACTCAGCCAGCGACGCAATACCCAGTTTTGGGCAGGAAGCGAGACACAGGTAAAAAGTTTCGACTATCCTGTGCAGGTTGCCCCACACAGGATTTAGCAGGGAAAGAAAATTACTCTGCAGCCACCCGTTTCGGTGACAACATTTCCTTCAGATAGCGGCCGGTATGACTGCGCGGTTCATCTGCGATTTCTTCCGGGGTACCTTCGCCGACGACTTCGCCACCGCCATCGCCGCCTTCAGGGCCGATATCGATGATCCAGTCCGCCGTTTTGATCACATCCAGATTGTGTTCGATCACGATGACTGTATTCCCGGCCTCGACCAAGGAATGCAAAACTTCCAACAGCTTACGCACATCTTCGAAATGAAGGCCGGTGGTCGGTTCGTCCAGAATGTATAGGGTCCGGCCCGTCGAACGACGCGCCAGTTCCTTGGACAGCTTAACGCGCTGCGCTTCGCCCCCGGACAGGGTGGTCGCCTGCTGGCCTACCTTAATATAACCCAGCCCGACCTTCACCAACGCATCCATTTTTTCGCGGATTGATGGCACAGCCGAGAAGAATGCCTGCGCATCCTCAACGGTCATATCCAGCACATCGGCAATCGATTTGCCCTTGAACTTGATCTCAAGAGTTTCGCGGTTGTAGCGCGCGCCCTTGCAGGTTTCGCAAGTCACATAGACGTCCGGCAGAAAGTGCATTTCGATCTTGATGACGCCGTCACCCTGACAGGCCTCGCATCGTCCGCCTTTGACGTTGAACGAAAAACGCCCCGGTTTGTAACCACGCGCCTTGGCTTCCGGCAGGCCCGCGAACCAGTCTCGGATCGGACCGAATGCACCAGTGTACGTCGCGGGGTTCGACCGCGGGGTTCGGCCAATCGGACGTTGGTCAATATCGATGACCTTGTCCAACTGCTCCAACCCTTTGATCGTTTCACACGGGCTGGGCGTTTGCTTGGCCCCGTTCAGGCGCATGGATGCGGTTTTGAACAGTGTCTCGATCGTTAGCGTGGATTTACCACTGCCTGAAACACCCGTGATGCAAACGAATTTGCCCAATGGGAAATCGACGCTCACGTCTTTCAGGTTGTTGCCCGTCGCTTTGACAACGCGCACGGCCTTACCGTTCCCAGGCCGCCGCTCGGCCGGAACAGAAATCTCGCGCGTTCCAGACAGATACTGGCCGGTGACCGAGTTCTCGTCATCGGCTACCTGTTTCGGGGTGCCGTGGCTGACGACCTGACCGCCGTGGATACCGGCACCCGGACCAATATCGAACACATAATCCGCCTCGCGAATGGCGTCTTCGTCATGTTCAACCACGATCACCGTGTTCCCCTGATCTCGCAGGTTTTTCAGCGTCGTCAGCAGTCGATCATTGTCGCGTTGGTGCAGACCAATTGACGGTTCGTCCAGAACATACAGAACACCCGTCAGACCCGAACCAATCTGGCTGGCCAGACGGATACGCTGACTTTCGCCGCCCGATAGCGTGCCTGCGTTCCGCGACAGCGTCAGATACTCAAGACCCACGTTGTTCAGAAACCCTAGCCGTTCGCGAATTTCCTTCAGGATCGCGCGGGCGATTTCGTTTTTTTGTTTGCTCAAGGCATCCGGCACACTTTGCGTCCAGGCGTAGGCATCCTTGATCGACATCTCGACAACCTGCCCCACGTGCAGACCACCGATTTTAACGGCCAGCGCCTCTTCGCGCAGACGGTATCCGCCGCAAGTTCCGCACGCACGGTTGTTCTGGAAGCGTTCGAATTCTTCGCGCACCCAGCTTGAATCCGTCTCGCGATATCGGCGTTCCATATTGCGGATGACGCCTTCAAACACGCGCGTCACGTTGTAGACGCGACCGCCTTCATCATAGCGGAAGGCGATTTCTTCATCGCCGGAACCATACAGAAAAACCTGCTGAACATGTTTGGGCAGGTCTTTCCATTTCGTCGATGTTTTAAATCCATAATGCTTGGCAAGGCTTTGGATTGTTTGCGTAAAATATGGCGACTTGCCCTTGCGCCACGGCGCAATGGCCCCGTCACCGATCGTCAGGTTTTGATCCGGAACAACCAGACGTTCATCAAAGAACAGCTCGACGCCCAAGCCGTCACATTCAGGACAGGCCCCGAACGGAGCGTTGAACGAAAACAGGCGCGGTTCGATTTCCGGAATTGTGAAGCCGGAAACCGGACAAGCAAAGTTTTCCGAGAAGGTGATCCGTTCTGGATCGCCCTCTTTCGGCGCGGTTTCCAGAATGGCGATGCCATCGGCCAGATCCAGCGCTGTGCGGAATGAATCCGCCAAACGCGTTTCCATGCCTTCACGCACAACGATCCGGTCAACGACAACATCAATGTCATGACGGAATTTCTTATCCAGCGTCGGCGGTTCGTCGAGCTCATAGAACTCACCATCTACTTTGACGCGCTGGAAGCCCTGCTTGCGCAGTTCAAGGAATTCTTTCTTGTACTCACCCTTCCGGTCACGAACGATAGGCGCCAGCAGGTAGCCACGTGTGCCCTCTTCCATGTCCATAACACGATCGACCATGTCCTGAACCTGCTGCGCCTCGATCGGTTCGCCGGTTGCAGGGCTATAGGGCGTCCCTGCCCGCGCGAACAGCAGACGCATGTAGTCGTAGATTTCGGTAACCGTACCCACGGTCGAACGCGGGTTTTTCGACGTCGTCTTTTGTTCAATAGAAATCGCGGGGCTTAGGCCCGAGATGTGATCCACATCTGGCTTTTCCATCATATCAAGGAACTGCCGCGCATAGGCGGACAGACTTTCGACATAGCGACGTTGGCCTTCAGCATAGATCGTGTCGAACGCCAAAGACGACTTACCCGATCCGGAAAGGCCGGTGATCACGACCAACTGGTCGCGCGGAATATCCACATCAATCCCTTTGAGATTGTGCTCTCGCGCGCCGCGAACTTCGATAAACTTCTGCTCAGCCATGATCACCCCATTAACGGATGGTTTACACATAGTCGCGCCCACGCCATTCGCCAACAACAAAATGAGAACATAGTGCGAACATACGTGTGCAGCCGTCTATGTCGCACAAAAAAAGGCGCAGGCCAATTCGCCCGCGCCTTTCAGGAGGAGTTCGGTTACCGTCAGCGGTACAAAAGCGACGTGCCGTTGGCGAACAAATGCACCTTCGCAGGGTCCGCTGTCAGGCGCACATCTGTGCCGCGTAGGCCTGAATGAATGCCCTGCAACTTGCCGATCACAGGATTGCCGTTCACCTCTTGGAAATAGAGCAAGGTGACCTCACCCAAGGCTTCGGTGATCTGGACTGTGCCATGGAAAATGAAGTCATCGGTCGCTGAGACAAAATCCTCAGGACGGACACCCACATTAACCTGCATCCCCAAATCATCGGCATTCGTCGGAACGTTGGAAATCGCAACACCGCCATCTGCCAGCTTCACCTTGGTCTGCTCACCGGTTTCAATGACCTCACCCGGAAGCAGGTTCATTGCAGGCGAGCCGATGAATTGCGCAACGAATTCGCTGTTGGGCGTCTCATACAGCTCTAGCGGCGTGCCAACCTGCGCAATGCCTTTGTTTGCCAGAACCACGATACGCGACGCCAACGTCATCGCTTCGACCTGATCATGGGTGACATAAATCATCGTCGATTCAGGCATCTTCTCTTTCAACTGCGCGATTTCGATCCGTGTCGCCACACGCAGCGCGGCATCAAGGTTCGAAAGCGGTTCGTCGAACAGATAAACCTTGGGATCACGCACAATGGACCGACCGATTGCAACACGCTGGCGTTGACCGCCGGACAAGGCTTTGGGCAGACGATCAAGGTACTGATCAAGCTGCAGCATCTTGGCCGCGCGCTCGACAGCCTCATCAATCTCGGCCTGAGGTTTCTTGGCGATCTTCAGCGCAAAGGACATGTTTTCGCGCACCGTCATATGCGGATAGAGCGCATATGACTGGAACACCATGGCGATCCCGCGCTGTGCGGGCGGTACATCGTTGACCACCTGGCCGTCGATCTCCAACGTGCCGCCGCTGATCTTTTCCAGTCCAGCAATCATCCGCAACAATGTGGATTTGCCGCAGCCGGATGGCCCAACAAAAACGATCAACTCGCCCTGCTGGATATCCAGATCAATGCCCTTCAGCACCTCGACGGAACCGCCATACGTCTTGGACACATCCGTCAGTTTCAGGTTCGCCATATCCTTCCCCCCTTAGGATGCGATTTTGATCATCAGGGCCGGCTGCCACGGACCAAGATGCAATTTGCCATCCGGCGCCGCGCCGGTGCTGCCCAGTTCAACTCCGATCTGGTGCCAATTGCCGTCTGGCATGTCGACAACGCCCGGCTCTCCGCTCAGGTTAAAGGCGCAGAAAATGTCCTCCTGACCATAAGACCGCAGGAATGTAAGAACGTCACCGGTGACCGTGACGTCCGTCTGCATACCCTTCAGGATCGCTTTGTGTGCATGGCGGAAGGCAATGGCCTTACGGTAGTGATGAAGGATAGTTGCAGGATCCTGTTCTAGATCAGCCACCGTCCGGTGCAGGTGATCGTTGCTGACCGGCAACCACGGGCGACCCGTCGAAAAGCCGCCGTTCTGATTGGACTGTTCCCAAACCATCGGCGTCCGGCAACCATCACGGCCCTTGAACGCGGGCCAGAAACGAATGCCGTAAGGATCTTGCAGGTCCTCGAACGCCACCTCCGCTTCGGGAAGCGCCAGTTCTTCCCCCTGATAAATACAGGTAGAGCCGCGCAAACACTGCATCAGTGTTGCAAAGCAACGCGCCGCCGCATCGGATAGCCCCCACCGGCTGACGTGACGCGGCACGTCATGGTTGGAAAACGCCCAACACGCCCAGCCATCGGCAGCGACCTGATCAATCTGCGCGAACACATCCGCGATATATGCGGCCGTTGGCTGCTTTGATGACAACAGCTCGAACGCATAGCTCATGTGCATCAGATCATCGCCACTGGTGTATTCACCAAGGATTTCCAAACCACGGAGATCGTCGCCGATTTCGCCGACTGCGGCAGCGTTATATTGCGACATCAAGGCGCGAAGTTTCCGCAAGAATTCAAGGTTTTCCGGGCGGTTCTTATCATAAAGATGAATCTGCCAAGTATAGGGATTCACCTCGGGCGCGATGATTGGGCTACGCTTTTCCTTGGGCAGTGGCGGGTTATCCCGCAGTTCTTTGTCATGAACGTAGAAATTGATCGTATCCAGACGGAAGCCATCCACACCACGATCCAGCCAGAACTGCGCGACGTTCAACAGCGCCTCTTGAACCTGCGGTTCATGGAAGTTCAGATCGGGCTGTTCGGTCAGGAAGTTGTGCAGGTAGTACTGACAGCGGCCTGTATCCCACTCCCATGCGGATCCGCCAAAAATCGACAGCCAGTTGGTGGGTGGTGTGCCGTCCTCTTTTGCATCGGCCCAGACGTACCAGTTGGATTTGTCGTTGTCTTTGGACTGACGGCTTTCCTTGAACCAAGCGTGCTGATCTGATGTGTGCGACAGCACCAGATCGATCATAACCTTCAGACCCAGACGATGTGCGGTCGATACCAGCACATCGAAGTCTGCAAGCGACCCGAACATCGGATCGACATCGCAGTAGTCGGACACGTCGTATCCAAAATCCTTCATCGGCGATGTGAAGAACGGCGAAATCCAGATCGCGTCCACACCAAGTGACGCAATATGCGGCAAACGCTGGGAAATTCCCAACAAATCGCCGATCCCGTCACCGTTGGAATCCTGAAAACTGCGCGGATAGATCTGATAGATCACCGCACCGCGCCACCAATCTTTGTCTACGTCTGCGCCCGCCATTACCGGATGCTCCAACTCTTTTGTCATTGTGGTCTTTCTTTACTTCACCGAACCGGCCAGCAGGCCGCGAACGAGGTATTTCTGCATTGCGAAGAAAACGAACAGCGGAACCGCGATCGACACAAAGGCCGCGGCCGCGAGAATGCCCCAGTCACCGCCCCGCGAACCCAGAAGGTCGTCAGCAATCTTGACGGTCATCACCCAGCTTTCGGAGTTCGACGGCAGGAACACTTTGGCCACCAGCAGGTCATTCCAAGTCCACAGGAACTGGAAGATCGCGAAGGACGCCAAAGCCGGAAAGGACAGTGGCAGCACGATCTTGGTGAAGACCTGAAAGTCTGTCGCCCCGTCCACCTTGGCGCTTTCGATGATGTCACGCGGCAGGCCAACCATGTAGTTCCGCAGCAGGTAAATCGCGAGCGGCAGACCGAAACCGGTATGCGCCAGCCAAATCCCGAGAAAGCTTTGGCCAATCCCCACTTTGTTATGGAACGTCAGCATAGGGACCAGCGCCAACTGAAGCGGCACAACCAACAGCCCCACGACCACAGCCACCAAAAAGCCGCGACCGGCGAAATCCATCCACGCCAAAGCGTAAGCCGCGAAGGCCGCGATCAGGATCGGAATGATCGTGGCCGGAATGGTCACTGTCAGCGTGTTGATGAACGCTCGGTCCATGCCTGCCGATCCAAGGATCGTTTCATAGTTGATCAGTGTAAATTCGGGCGGCGTTTCCGCCATGATATAAACGGATGGCGCGCGCTTGATGTCTTTGGCAGATGCGTACGAAAAATCACCGTTGCCCATCACGGTAAGCGATCGGTCGATCTGGGCTGTTTCAGCAATTATCTTATTGCCGTCTTCGTCCAGCTCCGGAAATACGGGCGCGTCCCCAGCCGGATAGGCCAGTTCAAGCTTGATATCGTCAACCTTGCCGTCGGGCTCGGTCACATCCACCACGAAGCGTGTGTACGTCTGCCCGACCTTTGCCGCACCGGGCTCACGGGCTTGGATACCAAAGGCGGCGACACTGCCGCTTCCTTCACCAAAGACGTTGCCTTCCAAAACATACAACCCATCGATCTGCTGAACGCCCTCGGGCTCTGGGTTAATGCGATAGGCTTGTTCCACTGGGAACATCGACGCCCACCAACCCGACTGACCAATCTGGTCTCGGTCACGGAACGAAGACACCAACAGACCCACGGTGGGAACCAGCCATAGGATGACCAGCAACAGCACCGACAGGTTGCTAACGATGGAAAGAGACGATTTTTGTCCTGCGATATTGTCCATGTCCCTGCCTCCTCAGCGCATTTCCGACCGCGCTTGGCGGATATTCCAGATCATGACAGGCAGCACGATCAGCATGATGACAAAGGCCACAGCAGTCGCGCGCCCGTCGTCGCGGAACATGAAGTCCATCATGTAGCTGGGCAGAATTTCGGTCGCAAAGTTGCCGCCCGTCATCGCATAGACGATGTCGAAGACCTTCAGCACGAGGATGGTGATCGTCGTCCAGACAACCACAATTGTGCCTTTGATCTGCGGGACTTTGATTTTGAAGAAAATCTGGAACGGGTTCGCGCCATCAATGATCGCCGCCTCGACCGTTTCTTCCGGAATACCCCGCAGCGCCGCCGACAGGATCACCATGGCAAAGCCGGTTTGAATCCAAACAAGAATGACCATCAAGAAAAAGTTGTTCCAAAACGGGATCTGCAACACATCAATCGGGGACATCCCGAAATAGTCGCGTACAGCGTTGATGATCCCGATATCGGGATCATTGGCATAGACGAATTTCCAGATCAGCGATGCGCCTACAAACGAAATCGCCATCGGCATAAAAATCAGTGATTTCGCAATATTCCCCCAGCGAAGCCTGTCAGTTAGTTGCGCCACCAGAAGGCCAAAGAATGTGGCGGCGGCGGGCACAACCAAGGCCCAAAGTACGTTGTTAAGAAAGGCCGTTCGAAAGCCGTCCTCCGAAAACATCTGTACGTAGTTGCCAAGTCCGATGAATTTGTCGCCGGATCGGTTGTAGAGCGACCGGATAAAGCTACCGATCACGGGATAAATCAGATAAAGGCTCAGCGCGAACAAAGCCGGAAACAGAAACAGCCACGGGCGCACCATCGTGGCGCGATTGATGTTTCTTCCGTGATCGTCGTTCCGCGCAGGAAAGATCAGCTTATCAAGGATCAGGTTCGATCCGTAAAAGTAGGCGATACAGCCGCCCACCCCGATCAGGATCGTCAGAATTCCCTGCAATACTGGTGACATAACGCGCGTCCTTCCCCTGAACCTTCAGCGCCTCTCATCAGGCAAACACCCGATGACAATGTTGGCCCCACCAAATGGCAGGGCCAACAGTTTCAAGCAGTTCGCTTACTGGATCGAGTCCCAACGTTCCTGAATGGCAGTCGCCACATCACCCGCGCTTGCGCCTGTGACGTAGTCAACCATACCGGTCCAGAATGCGCCCGCGCCGATTTCAGACGGCATCAGGTCGGACGCGTCAAAACGGAAGGTCGATGCATTCTGCAGGATTTCGCCCTGCGCCTTCGAGGACTCATCTGCGTAGTTATCAAGGTTCACACCCGCATGTGCGGTCAGGAAGCCGCCCTGCGCCATCCAAAGTTCATGCGCGATCGGTGTTTTGAAGTACTCGATCAGGGCATTGGTTGCATCGGACGGATTTGTGATGCCGAACAATGTGCCCGCACCCAGAACCGGCTTACCCAGATCTTTGCCCTCATACGCCGGGAAGTAGAAGAAATCGGCATCATCGCCCATTGCTGTGCCTTCCGGGAAGAACGCAGGAATGAAGGACGCCTGACGGTGCATGTAGCACTCGGGCGGAATTGCGAACAGGCCGTTCGGGCTATCACGGAAGTCTGTTGTGGCAACTGCCTGCGCGCCGCCCTGAACATAGGCGTCGTTCTTGGCGAAATAGCCGAACTCTTCGATGGCTTCGACGACTTTCGGATCGTCAAACTTCATCTCGTTCGACACCCACTGGTCATAAACCGCAGGCTCTTGCGTGCGCAGCATCAGGTCTTCTACCCAGTCTGTCGCCGGCCAACCTGTTGCAGCACCGGAACCCAGACCAATACACCATGGTGTGCCGCCATCTTCGACGATCTGATCAGTCAGCTCTTTCAGCTCTTCCATGGTTTCGGGGATGTCATAGCCCGCTTCATCAAACGCGGTCGGCGAATACCAAACCAGCGATTTCAGGTCGACGCGGTAGAACATGCCGTACAGCTGATCGTTGCCATCGGGGTCGGCATATGTGCCCAGATCCACCCACGAGCTACCAGCAGCGAAGTTGTCTTTGACCCAATCCGCCGTACCTTCCGGCATCGGCGTCAGGAAGCCTTGCTTGGCCAGATCAGCGGCCAGACCGGGCTGCGGAAAGACTGCGATATTCGGTGCCGAACCGGAACGCGCCGAGATCACGATGTCCTGCTCGAAGCTGTCGGAACCGGAGTAGTTCACGGTCGCGCCGGTGGCTTCTTCGAAATAGTTCAAGACGATATCGACCTTTTCCTTTTCGACGCCGGTCCACGGGCCGGTCATGGTGATCGTTTCACCTTCAAGGTTGTACGCATCCGCGATGGCCGCAAGGCTATCCCAGTTAAAGGCACCTTCGCCTTCGTTAAACGGCAAATGGCCAGCGGCATGTGCGCCACCAGCGACCAGAGCAGCGGCAGCTGCTGTCCCCAACAAAGTTTTCATCATTCCAGTTGTCCTCCCAAAAACCATCGCTTTGAAGAATCGTTTCAAAGTTTTTCAAAGCGCTTTGATAAATCTGAAACTGTCGCACAGCGGAACAACTGTCAATGGCCGAAATATTCTTTTAAACAGACTTTAATGCTGCATTGCAGCTAGGGTTGCGCGAAAAATGGGCTTCCAACACCTTGGCAACTGTGCCAAATGTTAATGAGTTTTTGAAAGCGCTTTGAAAGCCAGTATGAACCTGAAAGAACTCGCAGAGCACCTGAACCTGTCACAAACCACGGTTAGTCGTGCCCTAAACGGCTACCCGGAGGTCAAGGAAGCAACGCGCCTGCGTGTCGAGGCCGCCGCGAGGGCGAATAACTACACCCCGAACGGTCGCGCCAAAAGCCTTGCTACCGGGCGCACCATGACGGTCGGTCATGTGATTCCGCTTTCGAAAAAACATGAAATGGTGAACCCCGTTTTCGGCGATTTCGTAACCGGCGCTGCCGAAAGCTTTCTGGCATCTGGATACGATCTGATGCTCTCCTTGGTCGAAGACGGCAAGGAAGAAGAGCATTACCGCACTATCAAAGCGCGCGGGAATGTAGACGGCATCATCGTACACGGCCCCAGGATGCACGACAGTCGTATCGAACTTCTGAACGAACTGGAATTGCCCTTTGTGGTCCACGGTCGGGCGACTGATGTCACGACCCCCTATTCGTGGATCGATATGAACAACTTCCGTGCGTTTTGCCGCGCGACAGAGTTCCTGATTACGCTCGGCCACAAACGCATCGCTCTGATCAACGGTCTTGAGTTTATGGACTTCGCCCATCGCCGGAAGCTCGGACATCTGACCGCTCTGGAATCCGCGGGCATCAAGCCGAACCACGATTATATCGCGGGCGGCGAAATGACGGAAGAACACGGGTATTCCAACGCGATGAAGATGCTGGATCTGCCAGAGCCGCCCACGGCGTTTCTGACGTCCTCACTTGTCGTTGCTTTGGGTGTCAGGCGTGCGCTTCAGGACCGGAACCTTGTCATGGGGCGCGATGTGTCGATCATCACCCATGACGATGACCTCGGCTACCTGCGCAATGGCGGCGACGTGCCGATCTTTACCGCGACTCGGTCGTCCGTGCGTGAAGCAGGAAGACAGGGTGCGGATATGTTGCTGGATATGATCGCCAATCCCAGCGACACACCGAAACAGCACTTGCTTGAGGCTGACATGATCCTGGGCGGGTCCACCGGCCCTGCCCCTTTTTGACGGACATAAAGATGCGCAATAAACGCTCTGATTTTGCTGACGATTTCCTGTTTGGCGTCGCGACGTCCAGCTATCAGATCGAAGGCCACGGATTCGGCGGCGCCGGACCGACCCATTGGGACACATTCGCCGCCACGCCGGGCAATGTGGTGCGCGGCGAAAACGGGGCCCGCGCCTGCGACCATTACCACCGGTTTGACGAAGATTTCGATCTTGTTCGAAATGCTGGCTTTGACGCATACCGCTTCTCCACCAGCTGGGCGCGCGTTCTGCCCGAGGGTCGCGGGACGATCAATCAGGAAGGTCTGGACTATTACGACCGCCTGACAGACGCGATGCTGGAACGCGGCATCAAACCCTGTGTCACGCTGTATCATTGGGAAATGCCATCGGCCCTATCTGATCTTGGCGGCTGGACCCACCCCGATGTCGCAAACTGGTTTGCCGACTTTGCCACCATCATCATGGATCGCATTGGCGACCGGATGCATTCCATCGCGACGATCAATGAATTCTGGTGTGTCACGTGGCTGAGCCACTTTCTGGGCCATCACGCACCCGGTCATCGCGACATCCGCGCCACGGCCCGCGCGATGCACCATGCGTTGAAGGCGCATGGCACAGCAATTCAGGCGCTTCGTGCACAAGGTCACGAGAATCTTGGGGCCGTGTTCAATCTGGAATGGGCAACACCGGCAGATGACAGCGTTGCCGCAAAACGCGCGGCCGAGCTTCATGACGGTTATTACAACCGGTTCTTTCTGGATTCGGTCTTTAAGGGTTCCTACCCCGAGATCATCCTAGATGGGATTGAAGAACACCTTCCCAAGAACTGGCAGCACGATTTTCCGATCATTCAAAGCCCCGTCGACTGGTGCGGTATCAATTATTACACCCGCAGCGTCATGGCGCCTGACAGTGGCCCTTGGCCCGGCGTGAAAACCGTTGAAGGCCCACTTCCGAAAACCTTCATGAACTGGGAAATCTATCCGCAAGGACTCTATGACTTCCTGAAACGCACCGCGGATGAATACACCGGCGACCTGCCACTGTTCGTGACTGAAAACGGCATGGCGGCCTCGGACGATCTGATCGGTGATACGATAGACGACACACATCGCATGGAATTCATTGATCTCCATCTTGATGCGGTGCGTCAGGCAAAAGCAGACGGCGTTCCGGTTCAAGGCTACTTTGTCTGGTCGCTTTTGGACAACTATGAATGGGCATTAGGCTACGAAAAACGCTTTGGATTGGTCCACGTCGACTTTGAAAGCCTTGAACGCACGCCCAAAGCCTCTTACCACGCGCTTTCAAAGGCATTGAGGACCTAGACCATGTCGCACACGCCCCAAACAGCAGTTGTCGCCGATATTGGCGGGACCAACACCCGCGTTGCCATCGCCAAGGGGCATGACATCGTCGAGACCTCGATCAAGCGCTACAAAAACGCCAGCCAGACCGGACTGACGCAAATCCTGACGGACTATCTGGGCCAGAACGACGTCAGCCCTGATGCGGCTTGCGTTGCGATGGCTGGTCCGGTTCGCGACGGCGTTGGCCGTTTGACCAACCTCGACTGGGCCATCGACCGCGACGTGATCGCGCGCGCGACAGGCGCGGGCCGCGTGGCAGTTCTGAATGACCTGCAGGCACAAGGCCACGCGCTGGCATCGCTTAGCGGTAATGATCTGGTGCCGATCCTGCCACGCGAAAGCATCCAGACAGACGCGCCCAAACTGGTAGTCGGTGTGGGAACGGGCCTGAACGCCGCGCCGATCTACAGCGTCGGCAATAGCACCGTCATTCCCGCATCTGAATCCGGCCACGTATCGCTGCCAGTGCGCAGCGAAGAAGAGTTGCGCCTGCACGATTTCATTGCCCGCAAGCATCCTGAACCCGGCATCGAAGATGTCCTGTCCGGCCGTGGTTTTGAACGAATCTATGCATGGATCAGCCACGAGGCTGGCCAGAACGAAGAACGCTCTGCCGCTGATATCATGGCGTCCGTTCACAGCGACCCGCTTGCAATGCGAACCGTTCAGACATTTTCGCGTATCTTGGGTGGGTATGTGGGCGATCTTGCGCTGATCACCCTGCCCCTTGGCGGGATTTATCTGTGTGGTGGCGTTGCCCAGCATTTTGCGCCGCACCTGACCATGGACACCTTCGGCAAGGCCTTTGCCGCCAAGGGCCGCTTTACAGATTTCATGGCGCAATTCCCCGTGCATCTGGTCGCCAACGACTATGCTGCACTCACCGGCTGCGCCTGCCATCTGGAAGAACTCCGCCACTAAGAGCGCCCACCAATCCGGCACTTTTTCGCAATAGTTCCCGACTATGGCGCGGTTCCGCGCGCTTGACCCTTTGATTTCGCGACATTTCACGGCACACAGAAGCAAAGCAGAAATAACAGCTTGCAGGAGCCGCCATGACGATCACCCGTATCCAGACCAAACCTATCGACGGTCAGAAACCCGGGACGTCCGGCCTTCGCAAGAAGACCACCGTTTTCATGCAGCCGCACTATCTGGAAAACTTCGTGCAGTCGATCTGGACGGGTATCGGCGGCGTAAAGGGCAAAACGCTGGTTCTGGGCGGCGACGGGCGATACTTCAACGACCGTGCGGCACATGTCGTTCTGCGCATGGCCGCAGCCTCTGGGGCGACCAAAGTGATCGTCGGCCAGAACGCCCTACTTTCCACCCCTGCGGCTTCGAACCTGATCCGGAAACGCAAGGCAGATGGCGGCATCATCCTGTCTGCCAGCCACAACCCCGGTGGCCCCAACGGCGATTTCGGGATCAAGTATAATGCCGCAAACGGTGGCCCCGCGAATGAAAAAACAACCGACCGGATTTTTGCAGCAACCAAGGAAATCACAGGCTACGACATCATCGAAGCGCAGGATGTGGACCTGAACCAGATCGGCACGACGAATTTGGCCGATATGGAGATCGAGGTCGTCGATCCGGTCGCGGACTACGCCGAAATGATGGAAGGCATTTTTGATTTCGATGCTCTCTCTGCGCTCTTCAAATCCGGCTTCCGCATGCGGTTTGACGCGATGCACGCGGTGACAGGCCCCTATGCCAAAGCCATTCTGGAAGGCCGCCTTGGCGCGGCAGAGGGTACCGTGGTTAATGGCACGCCCTCACCCGATTTCGGCAACGGTCACCCCGATCCCAATCCGATCTGGGCCAAAACATTGATGGACGAAATGATGGGCCCCGATGCGCCGGACTTTGGCGCGGCGTCGGACGGCGACGGCGACCGGAACATGATCGTGGGGCGTCACTGCTATGTCACCCCGTCTGACAGCCTTGCCGTGCTAGCAGCAAACGCCATCTGCATTCCGGCCTATGCCAAGGGTTTGGCCGGCGTGGCGCGATCGATGCCCACATCCCGCGCAGTGGACCGTGTGGCCAAAGCCCTGAACATCGAATGCTACGAGACGCCCACGGGATGGAAGTTTTTCGGCAACCTGCTGGACGATGGCCGCGTGACGCTTTGCGGTGAAGAAAGCGCAGGCACGGGGTCTGACCACGTGCGTGAAAAAGACGGGCTTTGGGCGGTGCTGTTCTGGCTGAACATCCTTGCCAAACGAAAGACTTCGGTTGCTGATCTGATGAAGGATCACTGGGCCACCTATGGCCGCAACTATTATTCCCGCCATGATTACGAGGCCGTGGATAGCAGTGCAGCCAACGACCTTGTTGCGTCGATCCGCGATCAACTGGAAACGCTGCCCGGCACAACAATCGCCGGAGAAACCATCGAAACGGCCGATGAATTTGCCTATGACGATCCGGTTGATGGGTCGCGCAGCGAAGGCCAAGGGCTGCGTTTAACCACTGCATCGGGTGGACGCATCGTAATGCGGTTGTCCGGGACAGGCACCGAAGGCGCGACCTTGCGTGTCTATCTGGAACAGGTCGAAACCGATCCATCCAAGATGGGCCAAGACCCGCAAAAGGCCTTGGCGTCTATCATTGATGTGGCACAGTCTGTGGGCGAAATCGCGAAACGTACGGGGCGCGAAAAACCCGACGTTATCACCTGATTATACCTAAATATCAGTCGATTAAGACGCGATATTCAGGCATGCCGCGAAAGCTGGTTTCGATCGCGAAGGTCGATCCCGCCATGGGATCGTCATCGCCCGTATCAACACCTGCCGACGTCACGAAAAGCGTCGAATAATCAGGCCCGCCGAACGCCGGACAACTGGTTTGTGCCGCAGGCAAACCGAAGGCCGTCACAAACTGGCCCTCGGGCGAGTAGCACGCGACGCGGCTTGATCCCCACTGGGCGCTCCAGAACTGTCCGTCGGCGTCTATGACCGCACCGTCGGGTTTTGTCCCCGCCTCGTTCAGATCAAGAAATGGTTCCGGCTCACCCACAGGCCAGCCGTTTTCATCCAACGCCACCTTCATAACAACATAGGTCGGGCTGTCTGTGAAATAGGCACAGGATTTGTCGTGGGCAAAACAGATGGCATTCGAGATCGTGATGTTATCGAAAAGCAAAGTCAGCTTGCCTTCGAAATATCGGTAGATCGCCCCCGCGCCGTCCTCGGCGTTGAACCCCATTGTCCCGATCCAGAAACCGCCCCACGGATCCGCACGCCCGTCGTTCGAACGCGTCACAGAATTATCTGCCTCCAGCGGTAGAACATGGGTTTCCTCGCCCGTGGCTGTGTCAAAGATGAACAGGTTACGGGAACTGGCCACCAGAAGGCGGTCTTTGTCGATGATGCCCGCAGCGGAAACGGGGCGATCAAACGTCCACACCGTTTCACCGTGATCGCCACGGCGATACAGTTTGTGGGACAGGATATCGAACCAGAACAGCGCCTGTTGATCGGGATGCCACAATGGACCCTCGCCCAAGGTGCAGTATGTGTCGCTGAATACGGTGTGTGACATGGCCCCTCCTGTTTTGCGGCAGACTGACGCAGGCGGCACGGGAAGACCAGTGCAAATCCATCCGTATTTCTGGGTGCTTCCGGATTTGTTTTTTATCGGTTAGTCCAAAGGCATGAGGAGGATCATCGAAGGCATCCAGATACGCTATAGCCAGAAGCTTTTCCTTCTGGCAGCGGTCCCTTTGATCCTAGCGGCAGCCGCCATCGCATTGGTCGTTGCCAACCAATCCCGATCCCTCGCAGAACGCGAAATCCGAAGCCTTGAGACACAGTTGCTGGAAGCCAAAAAGGCCGAACTGCGCAACTACGTCACGCAGGCACGCAACGGGTTCTATTTCATCTACGGCAACGCAGCGCCGGATGATGAGGCCGCCAAGGAACAGGTCAAACAAATCCTTGCCGCGATGATCTATGGCGATGAAGGCTTTTTCTTTGTCTACGACTATGACGGTACCAACATCGTCAGCCCGCGCCAGACCAATCTGATCAACAAGGATTGGACCGGCATGACTGACAGCGAAGGCACACCGATCGTTGATGAACTGATCCGCATCGCGCGTCAGGGCGCTGGCTATCACGAATATCTCTGGCCCAAACCATCAACCGGCAAAGAAGCGCGGATGATCACCTATGTGACGTCTTTCCCTTCTTGGCAGTGGGCCGTGGGCACCGGTGTGTTCATCGATGACGTTGTGTCATCGGTCGCAGCCGCCCGGGCTGATATGGAGGCACGTATCCGGCGCACATTTATCTATATCGGTGCCATCACGGCGTTTTCGCTGTTGTTGGTATTTATGTCCGGCCTTTTGCTGAACATACATGAAAAGAAGCTCGCTGATGCAAAGCTGCGTGAACTGACACAGCGGGTATTTGATGCGCAGGAAGAAGAGCGGGGCCGCGTTGCGCGCGAATTGCATGACAGTATCAGCCAGATTCTTGTCGGCGTGAAATATTCGCTCGATATCGCCAAACGCCGCGTGACCAACGAAGACAAACGTGCGGCCGAGACGCTGGATAAAGGCATCGACAACCTGTCAGGCGCCATTCAGGAAGTCCGCCGCATTTCGCGCGACTTGCGTCCGGGCGTGCTGGATGATCTGGGACTTGGTCCGGCGATCAAGGCATTGGCCGATGATTTCCGCGCCCGCACCAATATTGAAACGAAGTTCGAAACCGTTGTCTTCCGCAACCGTCTGGACCAAGAGGCACGGATCGCCCTTTACCGCATCGCTCAAGAGGCGCTGACCAACGTCGAACGTCATTCACAAGCGACCATGGTCAACATCGATTTGCGCGGCCACACACGCGGTGCAACCTTGCGGATTTCCGACAATGGCCAAGGCATGCCCAAGGCCGAAAACCGCAAAGCTCGCTCTGGGATTGGTCTGCGCAATATGCAAGAACGCGTTGATCAATTGGGCGGGACACTGACCGTGAAATCCAGTGCCAACGGCACTACTATTGAAGCGCGGGTGCCATTGACGCACTTGTTGCCCCCTGAACCATAAAGCTTGAAGGAACGGCACATGACCACTCCGATCCGCGTTGCCATCGTTGACGACCATCCTATGGTCGCCGAAGGGATCGAAGCCATTCTGGAATGTTACGACGACATCTCGGTCGTAGCCACGCTGTCTGACGGTAAGGAAATCATCGACCGCATCGATGATCTGTCGCCGGATGTGATCCTGATGGATTTGAACATGCCCGGCCTGTCGGGCCTGTCAGCGACGGAAATGCTGCTTGAGCGGCGTCCAGAAACGCGCATTCTGATCCTGTCCATGCACGACAGCCCCGAATACATCTCGACCGCGCTAAGCCATGGGGCCAAAGGGTACGTTTTGAAAGACGTCCCCACCGAGGAAATCAAGCATGCCATCGATGCTGTGATGTCCGGCCAGCGGTATCTATGTACGGGCGCCCAAGGTTCGTTGGAACCGACTGCCAGCGATACCCGTGAACAGCTGACCAACCGCGAACAGACGATCCTGCTGCAACTTGCCCAAGGCATGTCGAACAAGGACGTCGCGAACGCATTGGACATTTCCGTGCGAACCGTCGAAACGCACCGCAAGAACATCAAGCGCAAGCTTGGCATCAGCTCGACCGCAGGCCTGACCCGTTATGCGCTGGAACACGGTGTGCTTCAGGGGACCGGTGTCAACAGCTAGGTCTTAGCAGAGTTTGAAGGCATCCAAGAATGCAACGCTGGCATTATCAGCGCCTGCGATGCTGCCGCTCAGCATCTGTCCAACGACCATCAACGCGACCAGAATGGCGGCTTTGATCAGGCCAAAATCTCGGCGTCTGGAAATATGCATTTGGCCCTCCTGTCATATTGAACCAATGCGTTTAGTTTGCCCCGAGTTGGTCATTCAGGCAATTCACATGTATGCGCGCAAATGAAACACAAGCTGTGCGATCCTGCTTGTGAACCGCGCGCGTTCGCTGCTATGGATTGGCCTGCGCGGGTATGGTGAAAAGGTATCACACGAGCTTCCCAAGCTCTTGTTACGGGTTCGATTCCCGTTACCCGCTCCACCCTTTCAATCTTTCTGAAAGCACGGCTACATCGCGCCTTATGTCGTCGCGGATCGGCCCGCTCCGCGGCGCATCCAAAAGCGTTGTCAGCAGCGTGTGATCCGGTTTGGCTTTCCGCGGCCACGATAGAGCGCGAAGGATGTCTGACGCCTCTGACGGCAAAACATCCGGCACCTCGAACCCAGCGATTTCGGCCCAAACGGCGGTCCATGCACGGCCCACTGTCCACGGATTATATCCCCCACCGCCCGACACCACCAAGCGCGGGGCCAGTGGCCGTAGGGCGCGCACGGTTTTGACGTGACATTGATTTGATAGCGTCAGGCGCGCCAAAGGGTCTTCGCTTACCGCATCTGCCCCGCATTGCAGGAATATCGCGTCGGGTTTGAACGACTGGAGGGCTGGAAGGATGACCTGATCCAGAACCAGATCGAATTCAGTGTCATTGAACCCACGCGCCACCGGAAGATTGAGCGCTGCCCCGCCTGCATCATCATCGATGCCGCCTGTGAACGGCCAGCGATTGGCTTCATGGACAGACACCATCCGCACATTGTCCGCGCCGTAAAATGCTTCAGCCACGCCATCACAGTGATGTGCATCGATATCGACGTAGGCCACACGCTGACAGCCAAGCTCTAGCAGCCGTTGGATCGTGAGGACGGGTTCATTCAGATAACAGAATCCCCCTGCCCGATCCGCCATCCCGTGATGGGTCCCGCCCCCGGGATTGAACACGACACCGCCAGCTGCAACCAGTTCCGCGGCCAGCAGGCCACCACCCACAGCCGTCGCAGGTCGGCGATACATTTCGGTGAAAACCGGATTGGACAGAGTGCCCAAATGGTGGCGCGTCCGTGTCGCCTCGGAAACAGATTGCTCTTTCTCCGCAGACAGTAACGCATCCACATACGCGGGCGTGTGAAACCGTTCCAAAGCCACGGGTTTGGCCATCGGCGAAGTTCGGTACCGTTCCGGCGAAAGCCAGCCTAGCGCCCGTGACAGATCGATCACCACTGGCACGCGCGGAATGGACAACGGATGTAGCGGCCCATAGCTGGAACCGCGATAGATGTTTGATCCGATGAACAATTCCGTCATGGCACCGTCCGCCTATCCCCAGACCGCGCCTAGTGGATCAAGACGCCTCTGCGGCCTTTTCCTCAAGCTCGAGCCATTCCATTTCAGCGGCATCTAGCTTGGTCTGCCGTTCAGCCAAGGCTTCGGTCGCTTTGCGGAATTTGACCGGCTCGCGCGTGAACAGCTCGGGATCACCCAGAAGTTCATTCAGTTTGCCAATCTCGGCCTCAAGACGTTCGATTTCTGCCGGAAGGGCTTCAAGCCGGTGCTTTTCAGTGAAACTGAGGCCCTTGGGCTTGGCCGGTTTGGCTTTCGGTTTTTCTTCCACCGGATCTTTGGACTTGGCGGATTTATCCTGCGTTTCGGCCTTCTTCGTCTCGGCGCGCTGGGCCTGATAATCGCTCCAGCCACCGGCATAAACGGTGGCTTTGCCATCGCCTTCCATCGCGATGGTTGTGCTGACGGTACGATCCAGAAAATCACGGTCGTGGCTGACCAGCACGACAGTGCCATCATATTCCCCGATCAAATCCTGCAACAGGTCCAGCGTTTCGACGTCCAGATCGTTGGTCGGTTCGTCAAGGATCAGAAGGTTTGATTCCTTGGCCATGATCTTGGCCAGCAGCAGTCGCGCCTTTTCACCGCCCGACAAAGACCGGACAGGCGCACGGGCCTGACGTTCGTCGAACAGGAATTCCTTCAGGTAGCCGACCACATGTTTGGGCTGGCCACGCACCAGAACCTGATCCGCTTTCCCTGATACCCGCATTTCCGGATCACCGGTCAGCGATTCCCAAAGGGTCATGTCAGGATCAAGCTGGGCACGCGACTGATCGAAAATTGCGGGCATCAGGTTCGTACCCAGCGAGACTTCACCACTGTCAGGCGCTTCCTGCCCCATCAACATCCGCAAAAGCGTTGTCTTACCCACGCCATTCGGGCCGACAAAGCCCACGCGATCCCCACGCTGAACGCGCAGCGAGAAATCTTTGACGATGACCTTATCGCCATAGGCTTTGGACAGACCCACAGCCTCGATCACCTTTTTGCCCGAGGTCGGGCCGGCGGACAGTTCCATCGCGGCCGTGCCCTGACGGCGGATCATCGAGGACCGTTCCTTGCGCAGATCCTGAAGGGCGCGAACGCGACCTTGGTTCCGCTTCCGGCGTGCGCTGATGCCTTCGACGGCCCAACGCGCCTCGGACTTGATTTTGCGATCAAGCTTGTGGCGCTGCATGTCTTCGTCGGCCCAGACCTTATCGCGCCATGCTTCGAACCCGCTGAAACCCTGCTCCTGACGGCGGACTTCGCCACGATCCACCCAGAGCGTGGCACGTGTCAGTTCGGTCAGAAAGCGCCTGTCGTGCGAGATGAGGACAAAGGCCTTGCGCGTTGTTTTCAATTCACTTTCCAGCCAATTGATCGCCTCGATGTCCAGATGGTTTGTCGGTTCGTCCAACAGCATCAAATCCGGATCACGCGCCAACATACGCGCCAAAGCCGCCCGACGACGTTCACCTCCGGATGCCGTGGACACAGGCCGTGCGGGATCGAACTTCAGGCCTTCGCCGGCGCGTTCAACGCGGTACATCTCGCCCGGATCAAGGCCTTCGGCGGCATAGTCGCCCAGCGTTTCAAAGCCTTTCAGATCAGGGTCCTGCTCCATATACCCGACGGTAATCCCCGGCGGCACGACCCGTTCGCCGCGATCCGGTTCGACCAGTCCGGCCATGACCTTAAGCAGCGTCGATTTGCCGGAACCGTTTCGCCCGACCAACGCGACACGGTCGCCTTGGTGCACGATCAAAGACAAGCCATCGAAAACGGGATTTCCGCCGAAGGTCAGAGAGATATCAGAAAGCTGAAGAAGAGGTATCTGTGCCATGCCCGCGATATGGCAGGAGCGCGTGACAACAGCAAGAGGCGCTGTGATCAGGCCAGAACCGCGCGTAGCAGCCGTTTGCGTTCCGGCGGAATGCGCCCGATCTCGACGCCTGTAAAGACATGGAGCGTGTTCATGTCGGTGTCGATCACCGCATGATCACTGACCCACCCCCCCATCAACAGATAGGTCCGTAGCAGCGGCGGCATCCGCAACATGGCCTTTTTGGCATCCGGTCTGCGTCGCAACCGCGAAGCATAGCGAAACACATTCGGCGCCTTGATCTCGGGAAGCCAGCGTTTCGGACCAAGGTGTTTTGCTTTCAACATCGCAAAGGCATCCGCATAGCTGGCCGCGTCCGTCCCAGCAAAGGACGCGCAGCCAAACAAAAGCTCGACCCCGTTGTCATCCACATATGAGGTCATAGCCCCCCATGCGACGCGCAGGATATCAGGATCGCGGTAATCCGGATGGATGCAAAACCGGCCCATTTCAACCATCGGGCCTTTAAACCGCTCCAATGCCGACAATTCATAGAACTGCGCGGAATAGGAGGACTGGATCAAGGCACCGTCTTTGAAGGGCATCATGCGGAAGCAGCAGACAATCGTACCGTTCGAGACGTCCTCGACAATCACATGATCACTGACAGCATCGAACACATCACTGTCGATGCCCTCACTGCCGCGAAAAGCCAGATGCCTTAGTCGCTGGGCGGTCTCAAGATCGCGATCTTCACGGGCAAGTCTGGCGCTGTAACGCCCCTTCGCCAACCCTAGCATGGCCGTACTCCTGCCCTGTATCGTCAGCATCGCTACATCACGATGCTATCAGAAACATGACATTATCACGGTTTAGCCGCCGCCAAGAAGCGTATCCGCGCTCAGCTGTCCGATGTTGCCGAACAGTTTGCGGATCAGGCCGATGTTGCTGCCGGATGTCGTGACACGGCTGGAAATCGGAACAACCATCCCGTCGGACAGTCCGAATTCTTCGATGTTGGCCACAACGTCCGCTTCATCGAACGAAATGACCAAAACCGTGCGGTCGACGATCTCGGGCTTTTTGGGGCCGAAATGTTTGACGGTCGAACCTACGTAATAATAGGCGCTCTCGCTTAGGACGCCGGATGTTGTCGGCACACCGATCAGTTCTTCGACAGTGGCGCGTGTATCCACGCCCGGTACGATTTGCTGAAGATCTTCTTCGGGCGGAACATATCCGTGATTGCGATATTGTGCTGTGCACCCGGCCAGAATGGCCGTCGATACTGCCAACGCCATCAAAACACTGCTTTTGCGCATTGTTGCCTTGCCCAAGTTCCCGCCCCTCTTGTTTCGGCTTCTATTGCCTTCTATCCCGCTTACAGAAGGACAGACATTCGATCAAGTAAAGGAACGCTCTGGAAAATGACTGAACGTGCCCATTCGCCCAAGGTTTTCAGGGTCGCCGACCTTTCACAAGCCCATGCGACCAAATTTGATCTGCCGTTGTCCGCAGAAGACAGGGCTACGGTCGCCACAGAACTGGATGCAACATCCATTAAAAAGCTAACGTTCTCGGGCCAGATCGCGCCATTGGGCAAACGCGGATGGAGGTTGAACGGGAAATTGGGTGCGACTGTCGTCCAGCCCTGCGTCGTCACACTTACACCAGTCACGACGCGAATTGATTCTGATGTCTTGCGCACATTTGTGCCGCCGGCCCAGCTGCATACCCCGACAGAAGGCAGCGAGACTGAGATTCCCGAAGACGACAGTATCGAGGAACTGGGGACCGATATCGACGTCTACGGCGTCATGATCGAAGCTTTGGCGATCGCGATCCCTGATTATCCCCGCGCAGCAGATGCCGAACTGTCCAACATCAGCGCGATCCCTGAGGGTGCAGAACCGATAAAAGACGAAGAAACCAAGCCATTTGCCGGTTTGGCCGCACTTCGGGACAAACTTTCCGACCCGGATGGGCAAAAAGATTAAGGCGAAACGCAAATTACCCCCTTGCGTTCAAGAAAACGATACGTATTTTCGCGCCTTCACGAGATTCAGGGTTGCCAGAGCCACGCCTACCAGCGTATGTGCCCGAACAATCCAAGACATAGGGCATGTGTGCCATGCCCCGACACGCTTAAATTGAGGTTGAGACATGGCCGTCCAACAGAACAAAGTATCCAAATCGCGTCGCAACAACCGTCGTGCGCATGATGCGCTCGTCGCAGCGAACCCGAACGAATGTGACAACTGTGGCGAACTGAAGCGCCCGCACCACGTATGCCCGTCCTGCGGCCATTACGCGGAACGCGAAGTCGTTGCACAGAACGACGAAATCGATCTGGACGAAGACGCAGCATAAACAACCGTCAAGGCCCACTTCCATGACCTCTGAACGGGATCACATGAAGGCGGGCGAAAACCCGGTTGTACTTTCGATCGACGCCATGGGCGGAGATCAAGGACCGGCGGCTGTTGTCGCCGGTATTGCTTTGTCCGCAGAAAAGAACCCGGAAATCCGGTTCATTCTGCATGGTCCAAAAGATCAGCTTGAACCGCTTGTCGCCAAGAAAAGCGAACTGACCGGCCGTTGCGATATTCGCGACGCCTCTGGTGTTGTCAGCATGGATGACAAGCCCAGTCAGGTCATGCGCAGCGGCAAGGACACCTCGATGTGGTCCACGCTGGAAGCGGTCCGTCAGGGCGAAGCGACAGTTGCGGTCAGTTGTGGCAACACCGGCGCGCTTATGGCGCTGTCGATGATCCGGCTGCGCAAACTGCCAGGCGTGAACCGCCCTGCTATTGCGATTCTCTGGCCCTCGCGGAACCCGCAAGGGTTTAACGTGATGCTGGATGTGGGCGCTGACATCCGCGCGGATGCAGAAGACCTGCTGCAATATGCGCTGATGGGCGTGTCCTATGCCCGGAACGGTCTGAACCTGAAAAACCCGCGTGTGGGTCTTTTGAACGTCGGCACGGAAGAACACAAAGGCCGTGCTGAACTGAAAGAAGCCCACGAGTTGATCGGCGACATTGCCGAGGATGGGCATTTCGAATTTGTCGGTTTCGTCGAGGGTGGCGATATTCCCGGTAATAAATGCGACGTCATTGTCACAGACGGCTTTACAGGCAACATCGCCCTGAAAACCGGTGAAGGCACAGCAAGCCTTATCAGTGATTTCCTGAAGCAGGCTTTTGCCTATTCCTTCATGTCCCGCGTCGCATCTCTTCTGGCCCTGACATCGTTGAAGCGTCTGAAAAAACGCATCGACCCGCGTCGTGTAAATGGCGGTGTTTTTCTGGGCCTTAACGGAACTGTGGTGAAATCCCACGGAGCAGCGGATGCCACGGGCGTTTCGGCTGCGGTTAAACTGGCATTCCAGCTCGCACAGACCGGATTTACCGATCGGATTGCAGCACGGGTTGCATCCGCCGCCGAGCGGGCACAGGATGTCAGTGAAAATGAAACGAACGGACCTGCAATATGACACTCCGAGCTGTGGTTACGGGCTGTGGCCACTATCTTCCTGAACGGGTCGTCCCGAACTCGGAATTCGAACAAAGCCTTGAGACCAGCGATGAATGGATTCGCGCGCGCTCAGGAATCGAACGCAGACATTTTGCAGCGGACGGTGAAACCACATCGGATCTTGCATCAAAAGCAGCGCAGAACGCGCTGGATGACGCTGGTCTGAACGCGGACGACATCGACGCAATCATCGTTGCAACGTCGACACCCGACCTGACCTTCCCTTCGGCCGCAACCATGGTGCAGGCAAAGCTTGGCATGACCCGCGGCTTTGCATTTGACGTCCAAGCGGTATGTGCAGGGTTCGTCTTTGCCCTGACAAACGCCAACGCGCTGATTCTGTCCGGTCAGGCAAAACGCGTTCTGGTGATCGGTGCCGAAACATTCAGCCGCATTCTGGACTACACCGACAGATCCACATGCGTTTTGTTCGGCGACGGTGCTGGCGCGCTGATCCTTGAGGGTCAGACAGGTAAAGGAACAACGGACGATCGCGGCGTTCTGTCGACCGATCTGAACTCGGACGGTCGCCATCGCGATATCCTGTATGTCGACGGTGGCGTGTCTACGCAGACAACTGGACATCTTAAGATGGAAGGCCGCGAAGTTTTCCGCCACGCGGTTGAGAAACTGGCGCAGACTGCATCGCAAGCCCTTGAAAACGCAGGGCTTACCAGTGACGATGTCGATTGGGTGGTCCCGCATCAGGCCAACATCCGCATCATTCAGGGCACTGCCAAAAAACTTGGTTTGCCGATGGAACAGGTGGTTGTCACGGTTCAGGATCACGGCAACACATCTGCCGCGTCCATTCCTCTGGCCCTATCGGTCGGCAAAGAGCGCGGTCAGATCAAAACTGGCGATCTGGTGGTGACAGAAGCCATAGGTGGCGGACTTGCCTGGGGTGCTGTGGTCATTCGCTGGTAAGCAAAAGGCCACGGAAAATGCGGTCGCCAACCCATTGATATTGACTCGGAAAATTCGCTCGGCCTATGCTTCCTAAAAGCATAGGGATTTGGAGACATGGGTGAGAAAACCCTGACGCGGATGGACCTTAGCGAAGCTGTGTTTCGTGAAGTGGGCCTGTCCAGAAATGAAAGCGCAGATCTGGTAGAATCCGTTCTGCAACATATGTCCGACGCACTTGTGCGTGGGGAACAGGTCAAGATTTCTTCGTTTGGAACATTTTCGGTACGATCCAAAGCTGCCCGCGTGGGTCGTAATCCGAAGACCGGCGAAGAAGTACCTATTCAGCCCCGCCGCGTCCTGACATTCCGGCCGTCTCATTTGATGAAAGATCGCGTTGCGGACGGCAACAAAAGCTGAGGCTAACTGAATGAGTAAATCGCCCGACGCCTTCCGAACAATCAGTGAGGTGGCGGAATGGCTTGATACGCCAGCGCATGTTTTGCGGTTCTGGGAAAGCAAGTTTTCCCAAGTGAAACCGGTAAAGCGCGCTGGAGGCCGTCGTTATTATCGTCCTTCCGACATGCTGCTTTTGGGCGGCATCAAACAGCTGTTGCACAACGATGGCCTGACCATCAAAGGCGCGCAAAAGGTGCTTTCGGACAAAGGTATCAAAGCGGTCGCAGCATTGTCCCAGCCTTTGGAAGCAGACGACACAGCGACACCGCTGAATGACGCAGGCGACACGCCCGCACGTCTGGATAATGCGGCAGATAAGCCCGAAGTGGACGAAGCTCCCTTCGCGGAAATGAGCCAGCCGGAACCCAACGTAGTTCCGTTCCAGCGCACAGAAGTCGCCGCTGAAAAAGTTGTGACATCTTCGGAAGATACAGAAACGCCCACCGGCGAGGACAGCCTGCAACCCGATTTGTTCGGCGATATGTTTGCAGATACGAAAGCAGACGACGATGTTCAGGTGGTCGAGGATGACACACCAGAAGCGGCGCCCGCAGCCCTTCCTGATTCGACATCCATGTCCGAGGCCCCCACTTCCGGTGTTCTAAGCCTTGCCGCACGCATCACTAAGCTGAGCCCGAACAAGGCAAGCCAAATCGCGCCCTTTGTTCAGGAACTGCAATCAAAGCTGCAACACGATAATTCGTCAGCGAGTGTCTAAATTCTAGCAACCAAGGGGTTGCGACCGCTGGCAAAACCGCTATGACACACAGCACAAGTCGGGCTATAGCGCAGCCTGGTAGCGCGTCCGTCTGGGGGACGGAAGGTCGCAGGTTCGAGTCCTGCTAGCCCGACCATTTTCACCGACTTGCTGGAAAATCGCCATAAGCGCAGGCTTTTCTGCGTGGATGTGGTGTTTGTTATTCCACTTGCCCCCAAACCCTTGCTAGGAAGTCAAAACCAAACGTCACGGGGGTTGATATGGCCGGAGTACTTGCGAGCCAGCAAATCGAAGACATGATCGCGAAAGGCGCCATCACGGTCGCGCAGCCTTTGGTCGACGGTCAGATCCAACCGGCCAGCCTTGATTTGCGTTTGGGCAATGTCGCCTATCGTGTCCGCGCGTCGTTTCTTGCGCCCGAAGGCCAGACAGTGGCCGAGCGTATCGAAGAATTCGAAATGCACCGGATCGACCTGACGAATGGTGCGGTTCTGGAAAAGGGCTGTGTTTACGTCGTGCCCTTGATGGAAAGCCTCGCCCTGCCCGACGGCATTCAGGCCATCGCTAACGCCAAAAGTTCGACCGGTCGTCTGGACCTGCTGACACGCACCATCACCGATGGTGGTGCCGAATTTGACCGCATTGCCCAAGGCTACACAGGTCCGCTGTATGCCGAGATTTGTCCGCGTTCATTCTCGGTGCTCGTGCGCCCCGGCATGCGCCTGAACCAGATCCGGTTCCGCAACGGTCAATCTGTTTTGACCGATCAAGAACTGACCGCGCTGCATGAAAGCGATACGCTGGTGTCCGGTGGTCCTGCTGTTATCGGAGACGGTCTGGGATTCTCGGTTGATCTGAAACCCGAAGGCACCGATCTGGTGGGCTACCGCGCCAAGCCGCACACAGGTGTCATCGATCTGGACCGGATCGGCGAATACGATCCTGCCGATTTCTGGGAAGAACTGCGCACAACGAACGGACAGATCATTCTTGATCCCGATGCCTTCTACATCCTTGTCAGCCGCGAAGCGGTGCATATCCCGCCGCAATACGCCGCCGAAATGGCGCCCTATTTGGCAATGGTAGGTGAATTCCGCGTGCATTATGCGGGCTTCTTTGATCCAGGCTTTGGCCATGCCGCAGCAGGCGGCCATGGATCACGCGGTGTTCTAGAGGTTCGCTGCCATGAAGCGCCGTTTGTTCTGGAACACGGTCAGGTGGTTGGTCGTCTGGTTTACGAACGTATGGACGAGATGCCCGCGCAACTGTACGGCGCTGGCATTGCATCCAACTATCAGGGCCAAGGCCTGAAACTGTCCAAACATTTCAAAAGTTAATAAAAGCCAGCTAGTTATCTAGAGTTTCGACGCGACGCCAAGGCACGTTGCGCTTGGGCAATACCGCTTTGCGCGCGGCGTTCGTGGTGTGGCGAAACCGCCGCCTGCTGTGGAGGCTGAGGCGCTGTTTGATTTCCCTCAGGCTTACGCGTGAACCGGTTAAAGCCGGCATCAATGCCACGACGAATGACACGCCCCAAAACCATACGAACAACCATATTGATCAAGCCATTTGCGTTCATGATCTGCCTCTTGGAGTTTTCTTTCGGCTCTGTCTGACAGACAATTGCGCCGAAAACTGGCAAAAACGCCGGAATTTTCTGGCCTTAGTCTTCGAACATCTCGGACTGGCCCTCTGACGTTTCTTCCTCGGAATCCACATCCCCTTCGCCCGGCGTCGGGATCGCGCCCGGAGGCGGGCGATTGTCCAACAGGCCCGCAGCACGAAGCTCTTGCAAGCCCGGTAGATCCCGCGCGCTTTCAAGACCAAAATGATCAAGGAATTCTTCGGTCACAACGAAGGTCACAGGTCTGCCTGGCGTCATCCGGCGGCGGCCAAAGCGGATCCACTCCATCTCAAGAAGCTGGTCTACTGTGCCGCGGCTGACAGACACGCCTCGGATTTCTTCGATCTCGGCGCGCGTGACGGGCTGGTGATAGGCAATAATCGCCAGCGTTTCGATGGCCGCACGGCTAAGCTTGCGCACCTCGACCGTTTCCTTTTGCATCAGGAAACCAAGATCGGGTGCTGTGCGAATGGCCCAAGCATCACCCACTTTAACCACGTTCACGCCCCTGCCCTCATACCGCTTGCGCAGATGTACCAACGCCTCGGCCGCGTCGCAGCCGTGGGGCATCCGGTCGTTCAGGTCTTTTACGGTTTGGGGTTCGGCAGAGGCAAAGAGGATCGCTTCGACCATCCGTTCCTGTTCGCCCATTGGCGGTGCGTCGAACAGGCTGTCATTTTCGATCGGCTGACGTTCTTCGCTTTCTGTGGTGGACAAATCGTCGTCGTTCATAACTCTAGCTTTCCGATTTGCGCTCAGCGCGCCGTACCATGATCGGGGCAAACATTTCTTCTTGTTTGATTTGGGCCTTGCCCTCTTTCACCAGCTCAAGAGAGGCCGCGAAAGTCGCAGCAGTGGCCGAGCGGCGCATCACAGGGTCGTCGCCCCAGCCGTCGGGCAAATAACTGACGATATCCGTCCAAGTCCCCGCAAAACCGATCATACCGCGCAAACGTTCCAGCGCCTGCTCCATCGTAAAGACACGGTCGCGGTCCAGAATGAAGGGGCGGAATTCGTCTTTGGTGCGGATGCGGGCATAGCCCTGCATCAGGTCCAGCAGGGTTGCTGTGTATTTGACCTTTCGCACGCTTTGCATCTTTTCAGGGATGCCGCGCACAAAGAAATCGCGGCCCTTCTGATCGCGCCCCATAAGCCGCGCCGCCACATCGCGCATCGCCTGAAGGCGTTCCAGCTGATAGGCAAGATGCGCGGCCAGTTCTTCGCCTGACGGGCCTTCCTCGGTTGGATCGGGCGGCAGCAACAGACGTGATTTCAGGAACGCCAACCAAGCGGCCATCACCAGATAGTCGGCGGCCAGTTCGATCCGCAGTTCTTTAGCTTTCTCGACAAAGCTCAGATACTGACGCGCCAGTTCCAGAACACTGATTTTGCGCAGATCGACCTTTTGCGACCGTGACAGCATCAGAAGAAGGTCAAGAGGTCCCTCAAAACCGTCCACGTCAACGATCAGCGCCTCGGCCTCAAGCCGTTCGGCGACGCTGACGGTATCTAATGGTAGGTTGTCCTGTGTCTCAGTCATCCACGCGCTTCTCTTCAAGCGCGGATAGCTTGGCCGTCAGATCGTCAATGTCAACCTGTGGTGCGGTTTTACGGGCATTAAGCGCCTGTTCTGCGCGGGCTTGCGCCGCATCAGACATAACGCCGATCTGGTCCATAAGGGCGATCATTTCGTCCAGATGGCCGTTGCAATGCAGAACGGCATCACAGCCCGCGGCAATGGAAGCGGCCCCGCGTTCGGCAACGGTACCCGACAGCGCCTCCATCGAGATATCGTCGGTCATGATGAACCCTTTGAACCCGATCTCGTTCCGGATCAAATCGATCATCATTTTGCTGGTTGTCGCCGGTTCGTCTGTCAGCGCCTCGTACACCAGATGGGCGGTCATGCCAAAGGGCAGATCCGCAAAAGGTTTAAAGGCCGCGAAATCGGTTGCATAAAGCTCATCTGCGGGCAGTGAAATGCGCGGCAGTTCCAGATGGCTGTCCATCTGCGCAAGACCATGTCCCGGAATGTGTTTCACGACCGGAAAAACGCCGCCGTCCAGATGGGCCTTGGCAACTGCCTGACCTATGCGAACAACCTGATCCAGATCGGTGCCATAACACCGGTTGCGCAGAAACGGATGCGTCCCATCGCGGGCGATGTCCAGCATGGGCGCGCAATTGCCATCGATCCCGAGCGACAGAAGCTCCGCCGCAATGATACGATAGCGCAGGTACATGGCCTGCTCTGCGTTTTTTCCCGACGCTTCGACATGATCCAAAGGCGCGGGCCATTCGCGCGCCAAGGGTGGGCGTAGACGTTGGACGCGACCGCCTTCTTGATCAATGAAAACAGGGGCTTGCCAGCCGACACTCGAGCGAAGACCGTCTGTCAGCGCCCGTATCTGATCGGCTGTTTCAAGATTGCGCGCAAACAGGATAAAGCCCAACGGATTGGCATCCCGAAAGAACGCCTTTTCGCTTTGGCTTACCGAAAGCCCCTCACATCCAAGGATTGCCGCCCCGAAACGCGGCTGGGTCATCGTGTGACCACCGGAATGCAGTCCGCCTTGCCGGCCACAAACGCAGCACAGAAACGGCGGGCATCCGACATGTCGTCAAAGCCATGGGCACGGAGGCGATAGAAAATCTTGCCGCCCGAGCTGGCCTTTTCGATCACACGATCTTTGCCTTCCAGATAATCCCCAAAGCGGCCCTGTAGACGGGTCCATTCGGAACGTGCGACCTCGACACTGTCAAAGGCACCAAGCTGCACCAGACGCGTTCCCTTGGGAAGCGCAGCGGGGTCAAGCTCTTTTGTACCCGTCGCAACTGGTGCTGCGGGCGCAGAGAGCGATGCCGTCTGGAGCCCTTGCGGACGGCGGATCGGGCGCAAAGACTTGGCGACGCCTGCAACATCTGCAGGAATAATCGCCTTTACGGGTTGCGCAGCCGGTTCTTCGACAACGTCGTTGGCCGCCAAGGCCGCTATCACCACAGGATCGGCCTCTTCCTCGACCTTAGCCAAGGGCGTAAACGGTTGCGCATCTCCGGCGATTTGATCAGCCAATGCCTGAAGCAACTTCTCGGCATCATCCGCGCCGGTCAGTTCCATCATGCTGGGCAGTGTTGAGTCGACGGCCTCTTCGGTCGGAGCCGAGGCGGGCTGGATACGTTCGATCTGCTGGGTTTGCTGACGCAGTTCCGCAACGGCCATATCTTCTTCGGTCAGGCCAGCGCTTTGCGGTGCAAGTCGCAATGTATCTGCAGGCGCGGCGGCTGTGCCGCTTCCGGCCACATCGTTCACGGCCAAACCTTGGTGATCCGCCGGGCGACCACCTGGGTTTTCCGGTGCAATGCGCATGGGGCCTTCTGCGGCGCGTACAACCGGTACGCCGCTGACGTCCCGCATCACCAGTTCGGTTCCCCAGATGCCGACGCCCACGATCAGCGCCAACGATACCCCTGCGCCAGCAAGGTTCGTCAAACGCCGCACGCCGCTGGTTGCGGCTGCGGGCGCGTTATCAGTGCGATAGTAGTCTGCCATGCCTGCCCTACTCCTACAGCGGACCGCGACGCGATCCACCATATGCCTGCTCGATTTCAGACCGGCGCTGGCGTTTTTTAACGCATTTCTTCTGCCGGTTTGACGCCCAAAATACCAAGACCTGCGGAAATAACAACCGCGACGGCCTGTGCCAGCGCGATTTTCGCTTGGCTGGTTGCGGCATCGCCATCCTGCAGGAAGCGCAGCGACACCTCATCGTTGCCACGGTTCCACAGGCTGTGGAAGTCGGAGGCAAGTTCATACAGGTAGAAGGCCACACGATGCGGTTCGTGCGTACGCGCCGCAATCTCTGCCAGACGCGGCCATTCCGCCAGTTTCTTGGCGACGTTGACCTCGGCCTCATGGGACAGGTTGCTCAGGTCCGCTGCGGCCAATGTCGGGATCGACACGTCAATGCCCGCCTCTTTCGCCTTACGCAGAACCGAATGCACACGGGCATGGGCGTATTGGACGTAGAAGACAGGGTTGTCCTTGGACTGTTCCTGAACCTTTTCAAAGTCGAAGTCCAAAGGCGCGTCGTTCTTGCGCGTCAACATCACGAAACGCGTCACGTCCGAGCCGACCTCGTCCACGACATCCCGCAGGGTAACAAACGTCCCTGCCCGCTTGGACATTTTGAACGGCTCGCCGTTTTTATAAAGCTTCACCAACTGGCACAGTTTGATGTCGACCGGAACTTTGGCTTCGGACAGTGCCGCAACCGCCGCTTTCATCCGCTTCACATAGCCACCGTGATCGGCGCCAAAGACGTCGATCAAGGCATCAAAACCACGGGTGAGCTTATCGTAGTGATAGGCGATATCCGGTGCGAAATAGGTCCAGCTGCCGTCCGACTTCATGATCGGGCGGTCAACATCGTCGCCGTAGTCCGTGGATTTGAACAACGTCTGTTCACGCGGCTCCCAATCTTCGGGCAGCTTGCCTTTGGGCGGCTCAAGCGTGCCGCGATAGATCAGACCCTTACCTTTCAGATCGTCAATCGCTGCTTCGATGCGGCCTGTGCCGTAAAGCGACTTCTCGGAAAAGAAGTGATCCATGGTCACATTCAAACGCGCCAGATCTTCACGGATCAGGTCCATCATCTGATCGGTCGCGAAAGTGCGCACTTTTTCCAGCCAGACGTCTTCCGGCTGATCGACGTATTCATCGCCGACCATGTTTTTCAGCGCTTCGCCGACCGGCACAAGGTAATCGCCCGGATAGGTGCCATCCGCGAATTCAACATCCCGACCGTGCGCCTCAAGGTAGCGCAGGTACACAGACCGTGCGAGGACGTCGACCTGCGCACCGCCGTCGTTGATGTAGTATTCGCGCGTAACGTCGTAGCCTGCGAATTGCAGAAGCGACGCCAATGCATCACCGAACACAGCGCCACGTGTATGACCGACATGCAAAGGACCGGTCGGGTTTGCCGACACGTATTCGACATTCACCTTCTGCCCCGCGCCCATATCAGAACGGCCGTATTCCGCGCCCTGATCCAGAACCGCCTTAGTCACGTCCTGCCAGACCGCCCCATCCAGACGCAGATTGATGAACCCCGGCCCCGCCACTTCGGCAGTGGTGATACGGTCGTCTGCAGCAAGCTTGGCCACCAGTGCATCAGCGATATCGCGCGGCTTTTGACCGGCGGGTTTTGCCAGCACCATCGCAGCATTCGTCGCCATATCACCATGCAACGGATCGCGCGGCGGCTCGACCGTAATGGGCGCAAGGTTCAGCCCCTCAGGAAGGCTGCCGTCTTTCTGCATTTCTTCAACCGCGGTCAGCACCAGGCTGCGGATCTGGGCAAAGAGGTTCATGTCGTGTCCTCACATCATTCGGCCCGCGTCTTAACACGGCATCCGGTAAGGTCAACGACTAGACGTCTTTCCGCTCTTCGCGCTGGGGACCGAACACCACTAACTGGGCACTATTGGTGCCCTGAGGCTTCATGTCAGGTTCAAGAAAACGCAAAACGCCTTGCGATCCGAATTCAGCAATGATGACCGAGTCCGGATTGATTTCGCGCCAGTCTTCCAACGTGAATTCCTCGGACAGTTTGGTCACGCGGAATTCCCAACCATTGCGGATACGTTCGTTCAGGTCGAAATAGGTTTCATCCACCCCAAGCGGACGGCCACCCAATGTGGCGGGCAGCGCATAACGCGCGCCGTGCTTCACGCGTTTGATCTGATGCACCTTGTCGCGACCGAACTCCGGCCCAAGGTCGGTTGCGACCAGCGTGTTGTAGGCATCGTTGTCTGTCGCGGCGATCACCTGTTCGTAGCGAACCAGTTCAAGCCGGTCTTCCGCGACCTCGGACAGGATATCGCCAAAGAACACCTCGACGCCCGCTTCGCGCGCAGTGCGCAGATGGGCGTGATTGGGATCGGATACGATCACAGGCAGGTCCAGCTTTTCCAGCGCCTTTGCCAGCTGAACCGACCATGTCGAGCTGCCTACAATCAGAACACCGGGTCGATCCGCTGCGGTCAGGCCCAAGAAGCGCGCGACCGGCGACAAGGTAAAGCCATGCAGCACTACCGATGCCGCGACCAACGCAAAGGCCAACGGACCCATTTGCGCCCCGTCCTCGATCCCGACTGCGGCAAGACGCTGACCGAACAGACCGGCCACAGCGACAAGCACGACACCGCGCGGGCCCGTAAATGCGATCAGGAAGCGTTCCGCTCTGGGAACATCAGAAAAGGCCAGTGACAGCAGAACGGCAACCGGACGGGCAATAAACACCACCGCCAGAACAAACAGCAGCGCGTTCACGTCAAGAGACATCAGCGTTTCGCGATCCATATTCGCGGCAAGCAGAATAAAGACGCCGGACACCAACATCACGGTGGCTTGCTCCTTGAAACGACGCAGCTCTGTGTAAGACGGCAATTCGACGTTTGCGATAAACAGGCCCATCAGCGTGACGGCCAAAAGCCCCGCTTCGTGCAGGATGCGATCCGATGCGGTAAAGACGGCGATCACACCGACAAACAGCAGGGGCACCTTCATGTATTCGGGAACGTGACCGCGCGAAAACGCCCTTGCAAGACCCCACCCAGCCACAACACCAATGATCGAGGCTGAGATAATGCCGACGGCCAACTGCCAGACGGCGTCACCGACGCCAGTTGCCGTTTGCAGGACAAGAACCACCTCGAACGCGAGTACAGCGGCCAAGGCCCCTACTGGATCGTTTACGATGGCTTCCCAATTCAGCAATGCCGCCGGACGCCTACGCAGCCGCGCCTGACGCAAGAGCGGTGCAATCACTGTGGGTCCGGTCACAATCATAATGCCGCCGAAGACCGCGGATGTAGACCAGGACAAGCCAGCGACGTAATGCAGCGCCAGTGCAGACGCCAACCACCCAAGCGGCGCGCCCACAATCACCAGACGCCGCACGCCTTTGGCCGCGTCCTTCAGCTCGTGGAATTTCAGACTGAGACCACCTTCGAAAAGAATGATCGCAACAGCGATCGACACGATGGGTTGCAGCAGGTCACCAAAGCTTTCCGATGGGTCCAAAAGACCAAGCCCTGGCCCGACGATCAATCCGGCGGCCAACATCAGAACAATCGCAGGCATCCGTAGACGCCATGCCAACCACTGAGATCCGATACCCAAAGCACCTACCAACGCAATCGCGGTAACAGGATCCAAGCCACCACTGCCACTTACAGCCATTAATTTACGTCCCCGTCGTTTTATATGGAGGTGAACATACCGGAAAGCGGTTTAGTTCCGAGAAAAGAGTTAGCTATTTTTGGTCGCACCCAACAAATTGATGATCTGGCCCGAAGCAAAGCTTCGCGCAATCGGGTGACATAACATCATCAGCGCGTCTGTAATCTGAGTCAGCTCCGTTTCATTCGGGTCCGCATGATTGGGGCAAATACAGCCCATAAGCCGGATTTTGGGCAGCGCATTGGCGATTTGGGGAACGATATGATGAAATCCGGCATTGATCGCCCGCACACCCACATCGTCGTCCGATTTATCCGATGGCATTCCCAAAACCACTGTCCCCTGCCCGACTGTCAGGCCGGCAGATAAGGCGCCAATCAGATTTTCTGTCTTTTGAATTGCTGGCAACGCGTATTGCGTTGGTTTCCGGACAAGCCAGGAAAAATCGAAAACGCCATGGATCGGTTCTGTGCCCCAGGCATTGCGCAGGATGTCAATGTTCGAAGCCAGCGACCAGTTCATCGCCAAAGGTTCGATGCGCGCGGCATTTTTAGAAGCCAGCAGCATCAGAACGTCATTGTTGGAATCCAACGCGACTACGGTTGCACCCAAATGGGCAAGCCTTACGGACAGCTGCTGACCAATTGGATGAGAGGCCGACAAACAGAAAATTGTTTTGCCCTTAAAAGCGCTTAATCCCAGCAAATCGCCCCACCAAACCGCGAAACATAAAAACCTGAACCTGAGATTGAGACTATTGCACTAAGTCGAAATGGAAAGGGGTTTTAGGTCTGATCGTGCAATATATCCTTCCCCGTAAGGTCGGAATACGCCTGAAGTGCAAAGCGATCAGTCATGCCTGATACATAATCCGAAACAAGGCGTGCAAGTTCGGTATCATTCTGTGCCGCTTCAATGTCCGCCTGCCAACGGGACGGCAAAAGGTTCGGTTGATCCATATAGATCGGGAACAGCGTGTTCACCACATGGGTCACTTTTTCGCGCTGAACAACGACAGACGGGGCACGATACATACGTTCGAACAGAAAGGCGCGGATGACCTTCAGCTTGGCCCACATATCGGAAGAAAACGCGATCACAGGCCGCCCCAAATCCCGCAACTCCTGCGCAGAGCCCGCACCGGCGTTGATCAGATTATCGCGAGAGGTGTCAATCACGTCCGCGACCATCACACCGAAAACACGGCGCAACCCTTCGTGACGTCGACGATACGCGTCCAATCCCGGCCATTCGCGATCAACCTCTTCAAACGCTTCGCGGACCAGCGGCAGATCCTGAATATCAGCGACCGTAAACAAATCTGCACGCAGCCCGTCGTGCAGATCGTGGTTGTTATAGGCAATATCGTCTGACAGCGCCGCCACCTGCGCCTCGGCGCTGGCGTGCGTATGAAGTTCCAGATCGTGGACGGCGTTATATTCCTCCAATGCATAGGGCAGCGGCCCTTCGACCGGACCGTTATGCTTGGCGATCCCTTCCAGCGTGGCCCATGTCAGGTTCAGACCGTCAAAGCCCGCGTAGTGGCGTTCCAACGACGTCACGATCCGCAGCGCCTGAGCGTTGTGGTCAAACCCTCCGTAAGGCTTCATCAAAAGATCAAGCGCATCTTCGCCGGTGTGTCCGAACGGCGTGTGGCCCAGATCATGGGCCAAGGCGACAGCTTCGGTGATGTCCGTGTTCAGCCCCAAGGCATTCGCGATGGTACGCGCAACCTGCGCCACCTCGATCGAATGGGTCAGCCGTGTGCGATAAAAATCGCCTTCGTGTTCCACAAAGACCTGCGTTTTGTGCTTTAGCCGGCGAAAGGCCGACGCGTGGATAATCCTGTCGCGGTCCCGCTGATAGCAGGATCGAAAGGCACTTTCGTCTTCGGGATATAAACGTCCGCGGGAAACGTCAGGGGTACAGGCGCAGGATAGTGTCATAGGGTTGCAGGCTCATTTCTGCTGTTTTGCGCACATAAACGCCCGTTTTTCGATGAAGCAACGTGAACAAGCCCTGAACAATGCTAAAAAACTCCCATTTCCACGAAGTTCATGGCAATGAATGACCGCGCCTCTTGAAACAGGCCATATTGCCGGACATATCTAGACCAAGACAGATAATCGGACGATGATCATGCAATTGCCCCCGAAAGTGACCGAACGCGCCTTTGCCCGCCTTGCCGAAATCGGCGCAGGCGATCAGGGACAGGCCCTGCGTGTTGCAGTGGAAGGCGGCGGGTGTTCCGGGTTCCAGTATGATATCAAACTCGACGCACCGGCGGACGACGATCTGGTTTTGGAAGGCCAAGGCCAAAAGGTCGTGGTGGATTCAGTTTCGTTGCCATTTCTGGAAAACGCGGTGATCGACTTTACCGATGAACTGATTGGTGCGCGATTTGTCATCGAAAACCCGAACGCCACTTCATCCTGCGGCTGCGGAACAAGCTTTTCGATGTGAACGGTGTCAGGCCGTCGAGGTATCCATGATATCCCGGTCTGAACTTTCGCTTAGTACCAACCAGATTGCCGACATCATCACCAAAGCGACACCGATAACGGTGGCGATGCTGGGTAATTCCGAAAAGAAGACAAACCCGATCAGTACCATCCAGACGAACTGAAGGTTCATCAATGGTGTCGCGACATATGCGGGCAGCAAGCGAAGCGCGACAACAGACAGCCAGCGCGCAACGAACAATGCCAATGCGTAAAGCGCAACAAACGCCACATCTGTCAATTCCATCGGTCGCCATACAAACGGAAGCGCGATGGCCATTGTGATGAAAATCGCAAGGTTCGGATAGAACACCTGCGCCAGATAGTTCTGTTCATCCCGCCCGATAAACCGTGCCAAAACCATGGACGCGGTGCCCGTCGTTGTGGCTCCAATCGCCCAGAAATGGCCGGACTGCGCCGAGGTCGGACCATCAGGCATCAAGAACAGAATGCCCGTTACACCAATTCCCAAGGCGATCCACGCTTGGGGCCGAATATGTTCGCCCAAAATCGGCCCACTCATGACAGCGGCCATGACGGGTACGAGGCCCATGAACAAGAAGACGTCTGCAAACGGCAAAAGGCGAAATGCCTGGAAAAAGCAGACCGCCGAAACGACCGTCAGAATAGACCGCAGCAGCATCGCCCCTTTGAAACGGGTGACCAGAAAGTGGGGTTCGTGCGGCTTGACCATGTTCGCACCAAAGCAAAGCAACAGGACCAAGCCAGCGGACAAGCAGAACAACTGTGGCGCCGCATAGGCACCGGCGAAATGTTTGGTGATCCCGTCTGCCCCTGCGATCACAAGGGTATAAATGACGACGCAGATCGCCCCTATTGCCGCCGTTGCCGTCAGATTCATGTCATCGCTCCAACGTGGTCTGCCCGTGCAAACCCCTCAAAAAATGCTTCAAACCGATCGCTCGATTGTGCGGCCGTATTCAAAACGTCGGCCGCTTCCCTTGAAATTTCGTTTTCGATCGGGCCACGCATTTTGTGCCAATTGCCCGTCCGGTTATGTGTGTGGCGCAACATGTATTCGGACATCTCGCGCAAAGGCGCTGTCCGCGTTGCTGACCGTTCAAAACGTACGCGACCCTGCGGGATGGACGCATCAAAGACGGCTTCGCCTGATAGCGCCTGATACCAGTGGCACATCAGGAATTCGTGGTAATCATCCTGAACGCGCACATCACCCCCACAGAACAACCTATACGAAAGTTTTTCATGGAACAGCCACTGTGTCCAGACTTTTGGCGGTTCGATTTTCGCAAAATTCATCGCAATACAGATCTCGGCCAACAGATCGGCATTCTGTTCGAGATAGGCCATCAGCCCCGCGAAGTGCAGGCTGTCGCAGGCGCCCTGATCCAGCGCTGGATCGCTGCGACCATATTCGCTTAGGTAGAAGACGGTATGTGTCAATTCATACGCAGCCTTCTTGTTCGGCACCGAGAATATACGTGAATTCCCGATAAAACGCCGCAACCGGTGTTCTAAACCTGCGTCATCACCCAGCGGGTCAAACCCGCGGCGCGCCATCAGGCGTCGGGCCTCCATTCGTTGCAGATCGGACAGTTCCCCACCTGCAAGGTTCTGCTTGATAGCCCAATCAACCATTGCCTCGCCCTTGGTGCCTTTCATTCCCAGATCTTCTAGATCCAGCAATATGGACAACAGAAACCGATAATATTGTGGAAAGAACGCAAAGCGCTGTTCGATCTCCGCGTAAAACGCGCCGTAGATTTCGCAAATATTATCTGGCGCCTCCGTTCGGGACGTTTCCAAAATATTAAGAATTTCTGCATTTTCCTTAAGCCAGAACACATCGTCGCCAGAACGGCGGTGGTTGCAAAAGCTGTCCAGCAGAAGGCTAAGACGTTGATTCAATGGGCGAACACGGGGCGGAATGTTGAGTTGAAGAACATTTGTCATGTGTTTTTTCCTGTTAATGTTCGACGAAATAACGTTCCGCCCCAGTCCAGTTTCGAAGTTGGCAGCGCTTACGAGCGCGGGCCCGACCATGATGTGAACATTTCGACAGCATCGCCCTGCTTGATCGCTGTGCCAGCGGGACCGGACCAAGATGTAAACATCTCGACCGCGTCGCCCTGCGTCGTGTTTGTGCCAGCAGGGCCAGACCACGATGTGAACATTTCCACGGCATCACCTTGCTTGGTCTCGGATCCCGTTGGACCCGACCAAGAGGTAAACATCTCGACCGCGTCGCCCATCGTAGCGTCGCTGTCTGCTGGTCCTGACCAGGATGTGAACATTTCGACGGCCATACCGTCGATCGCAGACACGCTGTTTTGGCGTGTCACTTTGGATCCGATTACGGCGTCCTGAAAAACTTCGACCGCAGTGATTTTTTGCTGTGTCATCATGATCTTACATTCCCCTCTGTTGGCGAGATTTTGAGTAAGATCAGGATTGCACGTTATCCGTGTTTGTTAAGTACTTTTTTCAACCTAAACGGTACTGACTGGCTTATCCACAGGATATCCACATAAATACTTTTGACCAAATTGCGACGAATGAGAAGATTCAAAAGTTATCCACAAACCAAAGATTTTTTTGAAAAATTTTCCGAGATTACAGGGAAAACGGAAGTTTCCGAGAAACACATCACAGAATCACCGTCACATAGCTGCGATTTTCGGGCCCAAAACGGTCTTTGACTTGCACATCCAACGCTCTTGGCGCGATATACGAACAAGCCAAAAGGGGACGGTATGAAAATCGCCACGTTCAATATCAACGGCATCAAGGCCCGGATCGAAACTCTGACAAAATGGCTTGAAGAGGCGCAGCCGGATGTTGCCCTGCTGCAGGAAATCAAATCTGTCGACGAAGCGTTTCCACGAGAACACTTCGAAGATATGGGCTATCAGGTCGAAACGCACGGACAGAAATCGTTTAATGGCGTCGCGATCCTGTCAAAGCTTCCCCTAGAAGATGTGACGCGCGGGCTTCCCGGTGACGACAGCGATGAACAGGCCCGTTGGATCGAAGCGACCGTCATGGGCGAAACGCATGCTGTCCGTTTGTGCGGCCTGTATCTACCCAACGGCAATCCGGCACCCGGCCCCAAATACGATTACAAACTGGCGTGGATGAAACGGCTGGAAGAGCGTGCCAAACAGCTTTTGGCAGACGAAACCCCTGCCCTGATGGCTGGCGATTATAACGTCATCCCCCAAGCCGAAGACGCGGCCAAGCCCGACAGCTGGCGCGACGACGCATTGTTCATGCCTGAAACGCGTGAAGCGTTCCGCCGTATTCTGAACCTTGGCTTTACCGAAGCATTCCGTGCCCGCACCCAAGGACCGGGGCACTATTCCTTTTGGGATTATCAGGCGGGCGCATGGCAGCGGAACAACGGCATCCGCATCGACCATTTCCTTTTGACGCCGTCCTGCGCCGATCTTTTGTCTGATTGTTATATCGACAAGGATGCCCGCGCGATGGACAAACCGTCTGATCACGTACCGGTTCTGGTCGAACTTGCCGCATGACACATCCCGAGCGACGGCTTGCGCCCTATCGTTAGCCGTCCTACATATTCTTAAACAAAATACGCGGAGCCACTAAATGCCGATGCATGCCCAAGAGATCGAAGATCTTCTGCGCGAATCCTTCCCCGATGCCAAAATCATTGTCGAAGGCAGCGATGGTGTTCACATGTCTGCCATGGTCGTTGACGAAAGCTTCCGTGGTAAGAACCGTGTCCAGCAGCAGCGCGCTGTCTTTGCAGCGCTGAAAGGCAAAATGGACGGGGCAAATGCCGAACTACACGCACTGGCCCTGACAACAAAAGCGCCAGACTAAAGGAACGGGTGTGGCGGATTTTCTGGCAAACACCTGGCCCATTCTAGGATCACTCGCTTTGGTTGGTTTGATCACATACGGCGCGCTGCGCCCCTATATGAAAACCGGCCCAAAGCGCACAGACCATACGGAGAAACACGATGACTGATGCAAAGTCTCGGATCGAAGAAACCATCAAAGGCAACGACGTTGTTCTTTACATGAAGGGCACGAAATCCATGCCCCAGTGCGGCTTTTCCAGCCGTGTTGCCGGTGTCCTGAACTACATGGGCGTTGATTTCGCCGATGTGAACGTTCTGGCTGACGAAGAAATCCGTCAGGGCATCAAGGATTTCTCGGATTGGCCGACGATCCCGCAGCTTTACGTCAAAGGCGAATTCGTCGGCGGCTGCGATATCATCACCGAAATGACTCTGTCTGGCGAACTGGACACGCTGTTTGATGAAAACGGTGTCAGCTTTGACAAAGAAGCAGCCGACAAGATCCGCGAAGCAAACGCTTGATCTGATCGAAATAAAAAAAACGCCCGCGAAACCGCGGGCGTTTTTTTGTGCTTAGCAAACTCTGCTAGCCCGCTTTTTCTTCCAGTTCGGTCGCTAGCGCTTCTGTCCGCGCGGCAATCTCTGCCATCGTCTCGGACACGCCTGCAGGCAGCACGGGCACTTCGACACGTTCCGGATCGGGTGCCGGACGGTTTTCCAGATCGCCAATCATTTTTCGCGCAGTCGCCAACTCGGCCTCTGCCGCCTTGAGTTTGTCTTCCAGACCGCCGGTTTTATCCGCCAGCATCAGGCCCGCCATCAACAAAAGTCGCGATTCAGGCATACGACCGATCTGGTCGACCAGAACCTGCGCTTCGCCATCCAGAATATGCGCGGCAGAATACAGGTACTGCTCTTCGCCTTCCTGACAGGCCACACTAAAGCTACGACCCCCAATCAAGATTTCGACTTCGGGCATCAGGCGCTCTCCTCTTGTGCGGCAGCGGCCAGCAATGGTTCCAGTGTATCGATCAATGTCTGGGTTTCAGCGCGATCAGCACTCCGCGCAGCGCGCAGACCTTCCAGTTCGGCCAACATCGCGCGATTGATCAGATGTGGTTCACTGACGTTTTTCTCAAGCGCTTCGCGAAGTTCGGCGTTGTTTGCCGTCAATTGATCGTTTGCATGGCGCAGACGCTGAAGCTCTGCGTCCAGGTCACCGATAGATGCCTTGAAGCCCGCGACTTGTGCCTGAAGCTCGGACACCTGGCTTTCCTGACGGTCACGAATAGCCTTTACACGCTCTTCTAACTGTTCGTTGGCAAGACGTTCATCCGCAAGGTCCGACTTCAGCTTTTCGATGTCTTCGCTGCTGTCATTCCCCGCAGGCGCGGTAACCGGCGAACTATCCCCGAAAGTTTCGACCTGATAAGCGATCCGGTCGAGCGCGGCGTTGATCCGCCGTTCAAACTCTTCGATTTCGGTCATGGGTCTGCTTTATGCCCTCACAAAAATTCATTTTCAGGGTGCTCTTACAACGATACGCACGCGAATCATCAGACCCCTGTTACGACAAATTGTAACAAGCCGGATGCAAAAATGCGCCCCCTTATATGTCAAGCGCTTAAGGGGCACGCTTGATCTTCCCCCTAACGCTGGTATGAGCGGGTTTGAAAACCTTCGCGACAAAGGACGATCTCGTGGATATCGAAGCGCTCAAAGCCAAGAACCCCGAACACTGGAACAAAGCCGCGGCCATCCGCGCGCTGACACTGGATGCAGTAGCAGCGGCGAATTCCGGCCACTCGGGCATGCCCATCGGCATGGCAGACGTTGCAACAGTGCTGTTTGGAAAGCACCTGAAGTTCGACGCAGCCCGCCCCGACTGGCACGACCGTGACCGCTTTATCCTGTCTGCGGGCCACGGCTCGATGCTGATCTATTCGCTGCTGTATCTGACAGGCGACCCAGAGATCACGCTGGATGAGGTCAAAAACTTCCGTCAGCTGGGCGCGAAGACAGCCGGTCACCCGGAAAACTTCCTTGCCAAAGGCATCGAGACCACAACAGGCCCGCTGGGTCAGGGCATCGCGATGTCTGTTGGTTTCGCCATGGCCGAAGAAGCACTGCGCGCCCGCTTCACCAAGAAGCTGGTCGATCACTATACATATGTCATCGCCGGTGATGGTTGTTTGATGGAAGGCGTCAGCCAAGAAGCCATCGCACTGGCAGGTCGTCAGCAACTGTCCAAGCTGATCGTCTTCTGGGACAACAACAACATCACCATCGACGGCACGGTCGACATCTCTGACCGCACTGATCAGGTCGCACGCTTTAAGGCATCGGGCTGGCACGTGCAGGAAATCGACGGTCACGATCCCGAAGCCATCGACGCGGCAATCACAGCGGCCAAGGCTGCAGGCAAGCCGTCGATGATCGCGTGCAAAACGCACATTGCGCTTGGCCACGCTGCTCAGGACACGTCCAAAGGCCACGGCGCGCTGACAGACGCAGACCAGATGGCAGCAGCGAAAGCCGCCTACGGCTGGACAACCGGCCCGTTCGAAGTGCCCGCCGACATCAAATCCCAGTGGGAAGCGATCGGCAGCCGTGGTGCAGCAGACCGTGAAGAATGGGAAACCCGTCTAGAAGCGATGTCTGCATCCCGTCAGGCAGAGTTCGCACGCACAATGGCAGGTGAAGCACCCAAGAAATTGGCTGGCACGATCCGCGCGCTGAAAAAGCAACTGGTCGAAACACAGCCCAAAGTCGCTTCGCGCAAAAGCTCGGAAATGGTGCTTGAGGTCGTGAACCCCATCATGCCGGAAACCATCGGTGGCTCGGCTGACCTGACTGGTTCCAACAACACCAAGACTGCCGATCTGGGCATCTTCGACATCGAGAACCGCAAAGGTCGCTACGTCTACTACGGCATCCGTGAACACGGTATGGCCGCAGCGATGAACGGTATGGCGCTGCACGGCGGTATCCGCCCCTACGGCGGTACATTCTTCTGCTTCACCGACTACGCGCGTCCTGCGATGCGTCTGGCCGCGCTGCAAAAGGTGCCTTCGGTGTTTGTCATGACCCACGACTCCATCGGTCTGGGCGAAGACGGCCCAACACACCAGCCGGTCGAGCATCTGGCAATCTGCCGCGCAACCCCGAACACGCTGACATTCCGCCCTGCTGACACTGTTGAAACAGCGGAAGCATGGGAACTGGCACTGACACAGAAATCGACACCGTCGGTTCTGGTGCTATCCCGTCAGAACCTGCCGGCCGTGCGCAAGGAAAACAAAGCGAAGAACCTGGTCGAACAAGGTGCCTACGTTCTGGCCGATGCCGAAGGCAAACGTCAGGCGATCATCATGGCGACTGGCTCCGAAGTGTCTCTGGCATTGGAAGCCCGTGAAAAACTGCAGGCCGAAGGCATCGGTACGCGCGTTGTGTCCATGCCCTGCATGGAACTGTTCGAACAGCAGGATGAAGCCTACCGCAAGCGCGTTCTGCCTGCTGGCCCTGTTCGCGTCGCTGTCGAAGCTGGCGCTCAGATGGGCTGGGACAAATGGCTGTGCGGCGAGCGCGGCAAGTACCAGAAAGCCGGCTTTGTCGGCATGAAGGGCTTTGGCGCATCTGCACCGGCCGAGGAACTGTACGAACACTTTGGCATCACAGCCGATGCGATCGTCGAGCAGGTCAAAGCGCTGCTGTAATCGATCCGGCATTTGAAATGAGATGGCCCCGAACTTCGGTTCGGGGCTTTTTCATTTTATGGACGCGAAAAGGCGCGTGCTGACAAATAATTGAGATGCCAAATCGTTCCTACGCCCCACATTCTAACCAAACCATTTTGTACAGGAGCCTTTGATGTTCAAAACCATCCTGACCCTTTGCGCCATTGCCGCAACCCCTGCCCTTGCCGACCCGTGGGAATGGGGTGATCGGAACACCGATTTCGCCCCCGCCTTTCCCGAACAAACACGCGCGCCTTTGACCGACAGCGGGATTAAGCCTGCTGTCGCCGCGATTGCATCGGGGCTGGAAAACCCTTGGGGTGTCGATGTTCTGCCCGATGGCAGCGGCTATCTGGTTACCGAACGTACCGGAACGTTGTGGAAAATCGGCCCCGACGGCAGCAAGACACAAATCGACGGTGTACCTGCGGTCAAAGCCGAACGTCAGGGTGGATTGTTAGACATCACGCTGGCCCCAGATTTTGCACAAAGCGGCGTAGTTTGCCTCAGCTATGCTAAACCGATTGGGATCGACGGAAGCGCAACAGCCGCTGCTTGCGGCACCTACGACATTGCAGAAAACCGGATTGATGACCTGCGCGATGTGTTTGTGCAAACTCCGGCCGTCAGCCAGCACATGCACTTTGGCAGCCGCGTTGTGTTCGAAGATAACGACACCATTTTTGTCACCACCGGCGAACGCTTTTCCCTGACCAATCGCCGGAAGGCACAGGATCTGGACAGCACCTTTGGCAAGACAGTACGCGTCAACATCGATGGGACTGTGCCTGTTCGAAATCCCTACACGTCAACGAGCGGCGCACGCCCTGAAATCTATTCGCTCGGCCATCGCAATATCCAAGGTGCAATGTTCCGTGATGGCATGCTCTGGACGATTGAACACGGACCTGCAGGCGGCGACGAACTGAACCGGATCGAAGCGGGAAAGAACTATGGCTGGCCCATCATTTCGTATGGCGAGAATTACAATGGCTCGTCTGTCGGCTCTGGCAAAGCCGCCGCAGATGGCCTCGAACAGCCCGTCTACTTCTGGGATCCGGTAATCGCGCCCGCAGGCATGTTGACCTACACCGGCAGCGCATTTGGAGCATGGAAGAACGATGTTCTGATCGGGTCGCTCAACCCCGGTGGCGTGGTGCGCCTGTCCATTGATGGTAATCGCGTGACAGAAGAAGAGCGGCTGGTCACCGGTATCGGACGTGTCCGTGATCTGGTGCAGGATCAGGACGGGACAATTCTCGCCCTGATCGATGCTAACCCCAACGGTCAGCTGGTGCGCCTAAGCCCGAAGTGATTACGCGTCGGACTTTTTCGAAAACATGCCCCAGATCGGACCAACAATCTTGGTTCCGATCGGGATCATGATGAATCCCAGAACAATGCCCAGCACACCATCAATCGCGGCGGTCACGATCCACTGAACGGCGGCCTGCCAATCGGCAGGTACGCCCTGTGCCACCGCCTCTGCCGCGTGATGGATCACTTCCTCGGGCAAATGCCAGCCCATCATCGCAACGCTATGCACGATAATCGATCCACCAACCCACAGCATTGCAGCGGTACCGACAATGGTCAGAAGCTTCAGAAGGTGCGGCATGAATTTTACAATCGCCATGCCGAGCTTGCGTGTCACCGATGTTCTGCCGACCTCGGCCATCCACAGGCCGACGTCATCCATTTTGACGATCAAAGCCACAACTCCGTAAACCGCCACGGTGATCAGAATGGCCACAGCCGCCAAGGTTGCGGCCTCCATCCAAAAGGTGGATTGCGGAATTGCCGACAAAGCGATGGTCATGATTTCCGCGGACAGGATGAAGTCGGTCTTGATCGCCCCTTCGACTTTGGATTTTTCAAGGTGCTGCTCAGACAGCACCTTTTCTTCGGGGCTCCGGCCATTTTCTTCATGGTGGAAAAACGCATGGAACAGCTTTTCTGCGCCTTCGAAACACAAATACAAACCGCCCAACAAAAGCAGAGGCCAGATTGCCCAAGGCGCAAAGTTAGACAGTATAAGCCCGACGGGAAGCAGGATCACCAGTTTGTTGATGAAGGACCCGCGCGCAATCTTCCAGATAATTGGCAGTTCACGAGCCGGATGAAAGCCGTGCACGTATTTCGGCGTCACGGCCGCGTCGTCGATCACCGCACCTGCGGCCTTCGACCCCGCCTTAAGCGCTTGTGTCGCCACATCGTCTACGGATGCGGCGGCGACTTTGGCAATGCCTGCCACGTCGTCCAAAAGCGCAAACAAACCACTCATCTTAATGCCCCCAAATCATATGCTTGGCCGTTTCCAGCCAAATACAAAGTTAGCCCGAGCCTAACGGCCCCTTCCAACCACGCAAGCGCAAAAGCCCGCTTACTCCGCGACTTTCGGCGCCCTCTGGCCAGATGTTACGACATAGTGCGTAAAGAGATCGCGGTCATGGGGGAAATTCGTTTGGTTTTCTCAGCGCCCACTAATTACGCCCCCAAGACCGAGTCGCCGAACATCAAAGTGAGCGCAAACGGGAAATCGTGTTAGCGCAAAACCGGCTCGGGCGTTAGCGCAATCAGCCCAAAACCACCCCAAGTTATCGCTAACACATTGTCAAATATAGCTTTTATCCTTTGCGCAAACGCCCCCCGAACTGTAGACAGCGCTCAAGCAAACCAGTGAAGGAATTCCTCCATGACCGTCACAGTTGGGATTAACGGATTTGGCCGCATCGGTCGCTGCACTTTGGCTCATATCGCCGAAAGCGCACGCAACGATGTGCAGGTTGTCAAAATCAACGCAACAGGACCGCTGGAAACATCCGCACACCTGCTGCGCTATGACAGCGTTCATGGCCGTTTCCCCGGTGAGGTCAAGGTTTCGGGCGACACAATGGATCTGGGCCGCGGCCCGATGCAGATGTTCTCGACCTATAATCCCGAAGAACTGGACTGGTCCGGTTGTGATGTTGTTCTGGAATGCACAGGCAACTTCAACGACGGCAAGAAATCCGCGATCCACCTTGAACGTGGCGCGAAGAAAGTTCTGATCTCGGCGCCCGCGTCGAACGTTCAGCGCACTGTCGTTTACGGTGTGAACCACCGCAGCCTGACAGCCGAAGACAACATGGTGTCCAACGGCTCTTGCACAACGAATTGCCTCGCACCGCTGGCCAAGGTTCTGGACGAAGCCATCGGCATCGAATCCGGACTGATGACAACGATCCACAGCTACACAGGCGACCAGCCGACGCTGGACCGTCGTCACAAAGACCTGTACCGCGCCCGCGCAGCTGCGATGGCGATGATCCCGACGTCCACAGGTGCCGCCAAAGCACTGGGCGAGGTTCTGCCGAACCTAAAGGGCAAGCTGGACGGCACCGCGATGCGCGTCCCTACGCCGAACGTTTCCGCTGTTGACCTGACATTTGTCGCTGGCAAAGACGTGACCGTTGACGACGTGAACAGCATCGTTGCCGAAGCTGCCGGTGGCCACATGGGCATGGTTCTGGATTACGATCCCGAGCCGAAGGTTTCCATCGACTTCAACCACACCACCGCATCGTCCATCTTCGCACCCGACCAGACCAAGGTCAGCGGCAAGCGTCTGGTGCGTGTTCTGGCATGGTACGACAACGAATGGGGCTTCTCTGCCCGTATGGCAGACGTCGCAGCCGCGATGGGTCGCACACTGCACTAAGCGCTTTCGCTTTAAACGAATTCCAAAGGCCGCTCCGATATGTTCGGGGCGGCTTTTTTCTTGGGCAAATTCCGGTCGTGACTTAGGGCGTGGGCTCTGGCATCAAAAGACAACCATCAGGGGCAACAGGCAGAAGACGAGTATGACGAACACGATTGCGGTTTATCTGGGAATTGGCCTGCTTCTGGCGATCGGTGCGGATTATCTGTTTTACGGACCCGAACACCTTCTGTTTCTTGCCAAAAAAGGCATCGACCTTTTGGATTGGGTCGCTGTTTGGCGTTAACAATCTGACATTCAGACAACGCGCCAGCTTGACTTTATTGCTTGCCTTTGGTTGTTAGCGGTAACGGTATCGCTAACTCCCGGAGACACACACCTATGACTGTTAAGGTAGCCATCAACGGCTTTGGCCGCATCGGACGTAACGTTCTGCGCGCCATCATTGAATCCGGCCGCACGGATGTCGAAGTCGTCGCTATCAACGACTTGGGCCCGGTCGAAACAAACGCACACCTTCTGCAATACGACAGCGTTCACGGCCGCTTCCCTGTTGAGGTTAAAGTCGGCGAAGACTCGATCGATGTTGGCCGCGGCCCGATCCGCGTAACCGCCATTCGCGATCCCAAAGAACTGCCCTGGGGTGATGTTGACGTTGTGATGGAATGCACCGGCATTTTCACATCCAAGGAAAAAGCAGCCCTACATCTGGAAAACGGATCCAAGCGCGTTCTGGTTTCGGCGCCTTGCTCTGAGGCAGACAAGACCATCGTTTACGGCGTGAACGATGATACGCTGACGGCAGATGATTTGGTTGTTTCCAACGCATCCTGCACCACAAACTGCCTGTCCCCCGTCGCAAAGGTTCTGAACGACGCGTTCGGTATCACGCGCGGGTTCATGACAACGATCCACAGCTACACAGGCGACCAGCCGACGCTGGATACCATGCACAAAGATCTGTATCGCGCCCGCGCTGCTGCCCTGTCCATGATCCCGACATCCACAGGTGCGGCCAAGGCCGTTGGTCTGGTTCTTCCCGAACTGAACGGCAAGCTGGACGGCGTGGCTATCCGCGTTCCCACCCCGAACGTGTCCGTGGTTGACCTGACTTTCGAAGCTGGCCGTGACGTGACAGCCGAAGAAATCAATGCGGCGATCCACGCGGCAGCAGAAGGCCCGCTAAAAGGCATTCTGGGCGTGACAGACTCCAAGCTGGTCAGCATGGACTTTAACCACGATCCGCATTCGTCGATCTTTGCCACAGACCAGACCAAGGTCATGGACGGCAACTTTGTCCGTATCCTCAGCTGGTACGACAACGAATGGGGCTTTTCGAACCGCATGGCGGACACCGCTGTTGCGATGGCGAAATTCATCTGATTTCAATCAGATAGACACACTCAACGCAGCAGGCCATCGGCCTGCTGTTTTCGTTTACGGCACTTAGCTGCGGTGTCGAGAATTGCAAAAAACGCATGCCCGATCCGTAAAACCGTCATTTGTGCTGCGGCGCAGCATGCCCAATATAGCAATCATGGGAGACGCATTTTCTAGGAGCATCCGAAATGGCGACTTTGACTTCTCTTCAATCCCGTCTGGCAAAACATCTTGCCTATCGCAAAACACTGGCTGAACTGCGCGCGATGCCGCAGCGCGTGGCGCTCGACCTTGAAGTCTATGGCTGTGAAAAAGAAATCGCCTTCCGCGCGATTTACGGGTGAAGGCGTTTGATCAGCGCTGATTGTACCTCGGGCGACACGAAGTTTGAAATGTCGCCGCCAAGACGGGCAACCTCTTTTACCAGTTTTGACGCAATCGCCTGATGGCGGGCTTCTGCCATCAGGAACACGGTTTCGATTGAGTCGTCCAGCGCACGGTTCATGCCGACCATCTGAAACTCATACTCGAAATCCGAAACCGCACGCAGCCCACGAACGATCACCGATGCTCCAACATCGTGGGCGCAGTGTACAAGCAGGTTTTCGAACGGATGAACCACGATCTCGGTATCCGTCTGCTCCGAAAGCTTCACACACTCGGCCTCGATCATTGCAACCCGTTCATCAAGCGTGAACAGCGGGCCCTTATCGCGGTTGATGGCAACACCGATCACCAGACGATCCACCAGCGATGTGGCGCGACGAATGATATCGATGTGACCCTTTGTAATCGGGTCAAAAGTTCCGGGATAAAGACCTGTTCGCATGGCCGGACCTCCGTAGTTATCCGGCGCACGCAACAATATTACCCGACCAGATGCAACCGAGAAATGAACCCTTTACCAATTGTTGGTCAGCATTCCTTCAAGTGCATCCTTTTCCATCGCCAATTCTGTCAGGCGCGCTTTGACCGCATCACCGATGGTGATTAGACCGACCAGACGCCCCTCTTCAAGAACCGGCATGTGACGGAAACGACCTTCGGTCATACGACGCAAAACATCGTCCGCACTGTCACCACGGGCACATGTTTGAAGGTTGCGGGTCATATATTCGTCGACCTGAGCATCAAGGCAGCTTGCGCCGCGCATGGACAGAACGCGAACGATGTCACGTTCTGACAAAATCCCGACCGCCGTTTCACCATCTTCGGAAACGACCACCGTACCGATGCGCCGTTCAGCCAGAATTTTGGCCGCATCACGCAGCAAAGTCGTCGGGGATACAGTGACAACGCCATCATCTGCTTTATTTTTCAAGATATGTTGGACCTGCACGACAAATTCCTCCTTTTGTCATTGCACTGTCCTTACAGCGTCGTATTGCCGCACCTATCTGTCAAGACAGACCTTCAAGGCGCAGCACCTCCTTTCGTATGCCCTCGCTCAGCAATTCCGAGAAACGGTTCAGGCGATCAAGACGCCGATCATCCGCATGGCGCACCAGATAGAAGCTCCGGGTAAGCGACAATTCTTCGGGCAGGATCTTGGTCAAACGGTTGATCCCGGCCAATGCAAAATCATGCACGATACCCATCCCCGCATTGCCCAAAATCCACTGAAACTGAACCATGACCGAGTTCGATGCCAAGCGGACACGCTCAACGCCCAAGTCCGCTAAGTAGTCCAATTCCTTGTCAAAAATCATATCCGGAATGTAGCCAATCAATTTGTGGCCCGCCAAATCGTCCAACGACGTGATCGGCGGCGCGTTCCGCAAATAGCCGCGGCTGGCGGCAAGATGCAGTTTATAGTCGGTGATCTTTTGGACCGTCAGGCGACCTGCCGTGGGCGCACTGACCGCGACGGCAAGATCGGCCTCTCGCTTGGACAGATTGACGACCCGCGGAAGGGACACGATTTGCACATCAAGGTCGGGATTTTGTTCGACAATTGCAGAACATACCTGCGGCAGAACGAAGTTTGCACAGCCATCAGGCGCACCAATTCGAATCTGCCCCGACAGACCTTCGGACCGACCTGCCACATCCTCGTTGGCCGCAGTCATCGCTTGTTCGGCCTCTTCCGCATGCCGCAAAAGACGCAAACCTGCTTCGGTCAATGCGTAGCCTTGGGGGCTTTTGATGAACAAAGGCGTTCCGAAATTTTCCTCAAGCCGCGCGACGCGTCGACCAACCGTTGCCGGATCCAGTTTCAGAACACGTCCGGCCCCTGACAGACTTTCGTTCCGCGCCACCGAAAGAAACACTCGCATGTCGTCCCAGCTGTCCATGATCACACCCCCGCATTTTCGCAAAACCTTTTTGAAAACTTGCCTCTGTATCGGGCAAATTCGCAAGACTATTATTTGTGTCAATTCCGAGAGAGGAGAAACTCGATGACCGAACTGACCCACTACATCAACGGTGAGCACGTCAAAGGCACGTCCGGCCGTTTCACAGAAGTCTTCAACCCCGCCACCGGCGAGGTTCAGGCCAAGGTGCCACTGGCAACCGTAGAAGAAATGAACGCGGCTATCGCGAAAGCGGAAGAAGCACAGAAAGCATGGGGCGCAACCAACCCCCAGCGTCGTGCACGCGTCATGATGAAGTTCGGCGCCCTGATCAATGAACATATGGACGAACTGGCTGAGCTGGTCAGCCGCGAGCACGGTAAAACCCTGCCCGATGGCCGTGGTGACGTTCAGCGTGGTCTGGAAGTGGTCGAAGTCTGCATGGGCGCGCCGCACATGCTGAAGGGCGAGTTCACCGATGACGGCGGCCCCGGCATTGACCTCTACTCCATGCGTCAGCCGCTGGGTGTTGTGGCCGGCATCACGCCGTTCAACTTCCCCGCAATGATCCCGCTGTGGAAAATGGCCCCCGCGATCGTGTCCGGTAACGCCATGATCCTGAAGCCGTCCGAACGCTGCCCGTCCACATCGCTGCGTCTGGCCGAACTTCTGAAAGAAGCGGGCCTGCCCGATGGTATTCTGCAGGTTGTGAACGGCGACAAAGAAGCCGTTGACGCGATCCTCGACAACGAAACCATCGCAGCTGTCGGTTTTGTCGGCTCGACCCCGATCGCGCAGTATATCTATGGCCGCGCGGCATCGAACGGCAAACGCGCGCAGTGCTTCGGCGGTGCAAAGAACCACATGATCATCATGCCGGACGCCGATCTGGACAAAGCTGCGGACGCCCTGGTCGGCGCGGGCTTTGGCGCGGCTGGCGAACGTTGCATGGCGATTTCGGTTGCGGTTCCGGTTGGGAAGGAAACAGCCGACAAGCTGGTTGAAAAACTGACGCCGCGCATCGAAAAGCTGAAAGTCGGCCCCTACACTGCTGACGAAGAAGTCGACTACGGCCCCGTCATCACAGCGGCTGCAAAACAGCGCATCGAAGGCCTGATCGATTCGGGCGTCGAACAAGGTGCGGACCTGCTGATCGACGGTCGTGGCTTCCAGCTTCAGGGTTACGAAGACGGCTTCTTTGTTGGCCCGTCCTTCTTCGACAATGTCACGCCTGACATGGACATCTACAAAGAAGAAATCTTTGGTCCGGTTCTGAGCCAGGTTCGTGCGGACACATATGAGGACGCGCTGAACCTGATCATCGACAACCCCTATGGCAACGGCACCGCGATCTACACAGCGGATGGCGACACAGCCCGTGACTTTGCGCACCGCGTGAACGTCGGCATGGTCGGCATCAACTTCCCGATCCCTGTTCCGCTGAGCTACCACACCTTTGGCGGCTGGAAGAAATCGGCATTCGGTGACCTGAACCAATACGGCCCCGACGCCTTCCGCTTCTACACCAAGACCAAAACCGTCACGGCGCGTTGGTTCTCGGGCATCAAAGAAGGCGGCGAGTTCAACTTCAAAGCCATGGACTGATGCGGTTCAAAAACGGAAACAGAAAGCCCGCAGGTCATCCTGCGGGCTTTTTCTTTGGGGTTGTCAGCCAACCGTGTTGGTCATTTGCATCCTTCACACCACCTCATGGGTGGCGCACAGCCTAGGTCTTCTTTGAGGCCAAAGGCCGGATGCTGCATTCTCACCCAATGGCCGCGTTGCACAGATAGCGGAGCTTACAAAATCAGGAACGATTGAAAGGCGAGCGCCGCCTGTCTCGATCCTCGCACCTAGTCCATGCCCCATCCCGCCTAACCGCGTTCTGCTGGGCTCTAAGTGCTCTTTCCCTTCGTGCCCTTGGGTTGTCGCTTAGGAACGCCCTTGCCGAGTTCGGCTCCAATATCCTCAAGCAGGAAAGCGCGATGCAGAAAGGCTTCGAGAATGGTCATCATGGCATCGAGTTGCTTAGGCTTTGGCTGCCAGCCTCGATGCGCCGCTGCGCTCCCGGCGTCAATCAACGCGCCGAGAACTGCCTTTTCCTTTTCTGTGATGTGATCGCCAGCCTTCAACTCATTAAGCTTTTGTTGAAACGTCTTGGCCGGGTCAATTTTGAGCAATTCAGAAGCCCGGTCAAATACCGTCCTCATGCCGATGGCAGCAAGAACCCCCAGATTATTGCTTAGCGCGGTATAGACATCATCGAACAACGACCCCAGAACCCGGTCCTCAAAGCCGATCTCATCGGCCCACTCTGGCCGACGCCGCTTTGCAGCCGGAGGCCAGAAGGCAATTCGTTCGTGAGCTATTGTGTCACACTCACCCGTGATTGGGTTGTGTTCATGGTCGAGATCTTCCGAGTTCCAACTCAGTGTTTTGAAATAGTGATGGCCACACCCGCCACACTCGAGAATCGAATAATAGGTTGCGCCATATATGCCGCCGTAGTCGTATTCCTCTTTGTGCTGTGCGACCACATCAGCACGTTCAGCGCCGCACTCTGGGCAATGTCCTTTTTCGAATTTCTTTTCCGTCATAATTTCATTCCAAAAGATCAGCGCTGCATTCCGTTTCTGTTTTTTAAACCGGCACAGGACTCTGTGCCATCTTATTTTTCCAGCCAGAACAAAGTCCTGCACCTAAAACACGAGTTGAGCGCCCCGGTGGGCTCCGTCCAGAGTTGCGCTGCGCGGCTCAGTCTAGCTATCCGATGCAATTGCAGAATGAAGGCCCCAAAAGGGCTGGGATCGGTCGTTGACGGCCTAATCTGCATTGGCTGCTTTGTCTCACATAGCTGACCAATACAATTTGCGCGCGCCATTCGATTGTGACGCATCCTCGCAAAATCATTTTGCATTCCGGATATTGCCAAGGCCTCAAAACCCTGCCAAAAAATGAACAAACGTTCAGACACTTTCCAACGGAGGAGGAGCCGATGGATTTTGCGCTCGGTGATGACCAGCAGGCTATTTTCGACATGGCTTATGCGTTCGGTCAGGAACACATCGCACCCCATGCCCAGCAGTGGGAAAAAGACGGAACCATCCCGAAAGAGCTATGGCCGCAACTGGCCGAACTCGGCTTTGGCGGGCTGATCGTATCCGAGGAAAACGACGGCGCTGGCCTGTCGCGCCTGGACTGCACCCTGATCTTTGAAGCGCTGTCGATGGCCTGCCCGTCCGTTGCGGCATTCCTGTCGATCCACAACATGTGTGCAGGCATGATCGACAAGTTCGGATCTGACGAAATGAAGGCGCGTCTGCTGCCCGATGCGATCAGCATGGAAAAGGTGCTGAGCTACTGTCTGACCGAACCGGGATCGGGCTCGGACGCAGCCGCACTGAAAACCCGCGCAGACCGCACGAACGAAGGCTACACGCTGAACGGAAC
>NZ_CEYADA010000010.1:0-153455 GCF_982780845.1 Thalassococcus sp. | reverse complement strand
GTCGATATCGGCCTTGTAGCGCCCCCGCACGGGCCCGACGCCCAGCGTCACATCCGCCTCGAAGCGCGTCTCGCCGACCTTCCGGACGCCATGCGAGCCGGGGATGATCGCGTCGAGCGTCGCGGGGTCGAGCAGCATCCGCCAGACATCCTCGCGGCTGGCCTGCACCACGGCGCGGCCTTCGCCGGTAAGCTTGCGCCCACCTGCCGTGTCCTCGGTTTTCGTCTCGGACACGGGCTCTTTCGGTGCGGGCTCGTCGCCGAAAATCAGGGGGGCGAGCTTGGCCGCAGTCACCGGCAGCACGATCTCGGGTGAATCGCCCTCGGGTGCGAGCGCATCGGCCACGGCGTTGGCAATGCAAACGGGCGTGGACATGCAATTGCCTTCTCCCACGCCCTTGGCCCCGAGCGGTGTGAAGGGCGACGGGGTCTCGTGATGCAGGATCACCGGTTCGGGGACCTCCATCACTGTGGGCAAGAGGTAATCGGCCAGCGTGCCTGATTGGAATGAGCCGTCCGCACCGTAGGAATATTCTTCGAGGAACGCCGCGCCGACCGCCTGGGCAAAGCCTCCCCGCACCTGGCCGTCGACCATGGCGGGATGCAGGATTCGCCCGCAATCATGCATGGTCACGTAGCGGTCGATTCGCGGCTCGGCGGTCTCGGGGTCGATCTCGATCCCGCAGAAATCGAAGATGAAGCCGTGACAGAGCGAGGAGTTCACCCCGTCCTCCGCCGTCGGTGCCTCCAGCTCGGGCGGGGTCCAGTAGACGGTCTCGCGCATGGTCTGGTCCACGCCATCGGGCAGGGTGCCCGGCGACCAATGCGCTGTGGCGGCCACCCGTGCGAAGGACAGGCTGTTGTCGGAATTGCCAGCCGCACCGATGCGGCCCGCCTCGAAGATCACGTCGTCCGGCGCGATGTTCAGCTGCGAGGCCGCGACCTTCGCCAGCTTGTCGCGCAACCGCGCAGCCGCGATCTCGGTGGCACCGGCGACGGCGGGGGCAAAGCGCGAGGCGTAATTGCCCGAGGCGATGGACCACGCGTCGCGCATCGTGTCCACATCGGCCAGAACGCGCACCGCCTCCAGCGGCAGGCCGAACTTGTCGGCCACGACCTGCGCCAGCACCGTACGGTGGCCCTGACCCTGCGGAACCGAGGCGACCTTGACCGTGACCGAGCCCAGAGGGTCGATTGAGATGGTTGCCGTGGCCTGCGCGCCGTTTTTCGGCCCAGCCTTAGCGCGCTCTTCGGGCGTCAGAACGGTGGTTATGTAGCCCATGTTGGACACGGAAGGTTCCACTACGCAGGCAAAGCCGATGCCGTAGCGGCGGCCCTCGGCGCGGGCCTTGTCGCGGCGGGCGTAAAGCTCGGCGAGGCCGCCTTCCGCGACCGCGCGGTCAAGCGCCGTGGCATAGTCCCCCGAGTCATAAAGTGCGCCGCTGGCCGTACGGTAGGGAAAGGCCTTGGCGGGGATGAGATTGCGGCGAATGACCTCGAGCCGGTCCAGTCCGAGATGCCGGGCGATGGTATCCATCAAACGCTCCAGCGCGAAATAGATCTGCGGGCCGCCGAAGCCGCGATTGAGGCCCGTCGGGGTTTTATTGGTCAGCACAACGCGGTTACGGATTGCCATGTTCGGGATGTCGTAAGCACCGGTCATGTTACCGTGCATCCGGTAGAGCGTGGCAGGCTCCGGCGCGCGCAGATGAGCGCCGCAATCCTCGATCTGGTCCCAGTCGAGCGCGGTGATGCGTCCGTCCGCCGTCACCGCCGCCTCTATCCGGGTCTGTCGATTGGTGGCCGAGACGCTGGCCGACAGATGCTCCAGGCGGTCCTCGATCCACTTGACCGGCGCACCCGCGATGCGCGCGGCGATGCCCGCGAGGATCATATAGGGAAAGACGCCCTGCTTGATCCCGAAGGAGCCGCCTGATTCAGGCGGAGTGCGCAGCCGCAGCCGGTTGCCCGGCACGTTCAGCGACCGGGCCACAACCGCGTGGATCGAAAAGGGGCCTTGGAAATTCGCGGTAACGTCATAGGCATCTTCGCCCGGCTCGTAACTGGCGACGACGCCGTAGGTCTCGATGGGCGTGCAGGCGCTGCGCGGATAGGTGACATCAATGCCGATCCGGTGCGGGGCCGCGTCGAACGCCGCTTCGGGCTCTCCGTAGCGGAAGCTGCGTTCATTGATGAGGTTGCTGCCGAGGCTGGGATGCAGCACAGGCGCGTCCGCAGCCAGCGCCGCCACGGGCTCCACGACTGCGTCAAGCGGAACGTAGTCGACCACGACAAGATCGGCGGCATCCTCTGCAAGGTAGCGGTCGGTCGCGACGATCATCGCCACCGGCTCGCCCACATAACGAACGCGGTCCACCGCCATGGGCCAGCATTCGACATCAGCCTTTACGCCGACGGTCATGGACCGGGTGCGTGCCGCAACGTCTTTTCCGGTGATCACGGCAACGACGCCCGCCGCCCGCGCGGCCTCGGCAGTATCGACAGACCGGATCTCCGCATGGCCGTGGGAAGAGCGGACAAAAGCCAGCGACAGGGTGCCTGCGGAAACCGGCAAGTCGTCGATATAGCGCCCGCGCCCCGACAGCAGCGCCGGATCCTCGACGCGCTGGGCGGACTGGCCAAGCAGCTTTTCTGTAACTGTGTCTTTCATGTCTCCTCCCGGCTTGGCATGGGCAAGCCCTTGGGAGAGGACGTTAGGCGCGGGTCTGCTGGCCTCGCGATCCCGCCAGGTCTCGGACCTTACCGAGGAGTCTCAAAAAAGCGCGGTCAGGCAGATTCGCGCAGGGCAGATACTTCGCGGAAGACGCTGGGCGATGAGCCGGCATGGTCGTGGAAGAACCGCGAAAAATGCGCCGGGACAGAAAATCCCAGCTCGTCAGAGATGGCCGAGAAACTGCGCGTTTCATTGGCCACGGCCTGCACCGCGCGCTCCACCCGTTGGGTGTTCAGGTAGACCCGTGGCGAGATCCCGGTATCGGCCTCGAAGAGCCGGAAGAAATGCGCACGCGACAGGCCGCATTCGCGGGCGAGCCAATCCATTGAGACGATGCCCGCTGGATCCTCGTGCAGCAGGGCCAATGCCCGTGCGATCCGCCGGTCGGGCGCGCGGGTCGCTTTGGCCCTTGCCCGAAGGGAGGGCTGCACATCGCGCCAGGGTGCCAGCCGCTCGATGATGGAGACCATCAGCTGCCCGATCAGCCGTTCATGCGCTGCGGCATCTCCGGGAGCCCGCACCATCGCCTCTGCCGTCTCGCCGACCTGTCGCCGAATCTGCGGCGTGATGGCACCGCCCGGATGTGGGAAAAAGTCCGGACCGGCGCTTGCCTCCCAATTGCTCCGAAACGCGCCAAGCCAAGCCGGTTCTATGTACATTGCCAGGATGATGGTTGGCGGTTGATCCGCGCGGTGCACGTAGCTGTGATGCTCCCACGCATTGATCAGAACCGCGCTTTCATCGGTCAACGCCACGCGGCGCCCGCCCACATCGAACTCGGTATCGGCACCTTCGACCTTCAGAAGAACGTGGCATTGCGCATGGGCGTGCTTAACCAGAGGCCGGTCCATATCAAGTAGAGCGACCCGCCCGAAAGGCCCTATAGCAATCCTCAGAGCAGACGACATCCTAAATGGTTACCAGTTTTCAAGATCGGGTCAATCTCGTCCGGCTGAAGGCTTCATGACGGCTGCTCCTTTCAGGACATTGCCGGCGGTACTTGATGATGTGTGATATCAAGGGTTTCGCGCGGATGCCGGATAGCAAACTTGATCGTGATGAATCGCACTCCGATCGGTCCGAAACAAATGGGTGGTTGCGGAGGGAATCGCTCTGTTCAAGCGCAGATGGGCTCGGCCATGCTGAAGCCCCTTCTGCAACGAAGAAGCCATTTCCTTTCAATCGGATCTAAGCGTGAACTTTTCAGATCTCAGGCGTATGCGCGGAGCAAAGCCTTACGTCCTCCGTTTGGTTCACAGATGCGACTTTTAGGCACCGAATGGTCGATCAGAAAGAAAGTGGGTCGTTTCCGGACCTTGGCCGTTTAGTCCATGAACGGCAGCTCAGGGCCGAATCGCGCCATCTACAGGTCAGCACTTTCAGTGGTCAAACTCTTCGGCAGGCCCTCGCTCCACTTGCGCAGTTCATCCAGGAAACCCAAGGCTGTGCGCCCGAAGTCGGTGATCTCGTAGACGACGGTGATCGGGGCGGTGTCGCAGACTTCGCGCCTGACCAACCCCTGGTCTTCGAGTTGCCGCAAGCGTTCCGTGATCATCTTTTTGGATGCGCCACCGATCATTCGGGCGAGATCGTTGAACCGCACCGGCCCATCCTTGACGTGCCAGAGGATTGAGCCGGTCCATTTGCCTCCGATGATCCGCATCCCACGCTCGATGGCGCAGGGTTCGGTGCAGGCATTGGCCGCTCTCCGTCGACCGGCACCGTCTATTTCTATCTTCGCATCCATCGTCTTGCGCTCCGTTGATCCGCTCCAGATTAGGTTACAAAAAGTATACTAGTTGTTTTTCCATCCTGCCACATTCATATCATCCCGGTCCCCGCCGGAGTCAAGCGGGCCCAACAACAACGGAAGAGACCACATGAGCAAAATTCACATTCTGAACGGCGCGCAACCTTACGAATTTGCACCGGGAAAACTCAACGAAACGCTTGCCAATCGCGCGAAGGCAAGCCTCGAAGCGCAGGGGCACGAGGTCCGCCTGACCACGGTCGCCTCCGGATACGACGTGCAGGCCGAGGTGGACAGTCACCTCTGGGCGGACGTGGTCCTCTTGCAGTTCCCGGTCAATTGGATGGGCGTGCCGTGGTCGTTCAAGAAATACATGGATGAGGTCTACACGGTTGGTATGGGCGGTCAGCTCAGCGATGGCGACGGCCGCACCGCCGCCGCACCGAAAGCGAATTATGGCATGGGCGGCAAACTGGCAGGCACACGTTACATTATCTCGGCCACGCTGAACGCCCCCGCTGAAGCTTTCGGGGACTCGGCAGAGCCGTTCTTCGAGGGCATGTCGCTGGATGATCTCTTGCGCCCGGTCCATCTGAACGCCAAATTCTTTGGTATGACGCCGCTGCCAACATTTGGTGCCTTCGACGTGATGAAGAACCCCGACGTCGCCACCGACCTCGCCCGCTTTGATGCCCATCTTGCAACGATATTCGGGGAACTTGCCAATGACGCGGCCTGATATCGTCCTCTACACAGCCAACACCATGAACGGCTGGAAGCCACTGATCTTTCTGCACGAAGCAAAGATCGACTATGAGCTGGTGCCAATCGATTTCGGCAAGAAAGAGCAGAAGGCGCCCGATTACGTGCGTCTGAACCCGAACGGGCGCATTCCCACCATCGTGGACCGCGGCGCCGATGATTTCGCAGTATTCGAGAGCGGCGCGATCCTGTGGTACCTTGCCGAGAAATACGACCGGTTCCTAAGCCACGATCCCAAGGAGCGTTCGGAGACGCTGCAATGGCTGATGTTCCAGATGGGTGGCATCGGCCCGATGATGGGCCAGGCGATGTTCTTCCAGCGGATCGCAAAGCCGAATGGTGACGAGGTGCCCTACGCCATCAACCGCTACGTGACCGAAAGCCGTCGCCTGCTCGAAGTGCTAGACACACGGCTCGCCGAGCGCGACTGGCTGGTTGGTGATGCGATGTCCATCGCGGATATCGCGACCTACCCCTGGGCGCGCAGCTATTTCTGGGCCACGGTAAACGTCGACGGATTGCCGAACCTCCAATCATGGTTCGACCGCATTGATGTCATGCCGCGGGTCCAAGAGGCCCTGCAACTGCCCGAACCGCGACCGTCGGCTTTCGGTCAGGGCGACATAGACGCGGCTGCCTCGGAGAATGCCGCACGTTTCCGTTGAATATTTGATGCGCTGTCTCTCGCAGAGACCAAGTCAGCGCGTCATTCCTTCTAAGAGCGATGGTTCGGATCAATGTCCGCTTCGGCTAGCCGCGACGCAGCATCCACAGCTCATCGTGAAGATCGGATTTGGGCCGTCCCTGAAGACGGCCCAAGTCATTAGATTTCAATGGCCTCTGCAATCGCAAGAGCATCCTCAAGCTCGACGCCGAGGTATCTGACGGTGCTGTCCATCTTCGTGTGGCTCAACAGCAGTTGCACTGCCCGCAGGTTGCCCGTCTTTTTGTAGATTTGCGTCACCTTCGTGCGCCGCATCGAGTGCGTGCCGTATGCGCTCGCCTCTAGGCCGATCGACGTCACCCAATCGCGGACAATCCGCGCATATTGACGGGTCGAAATATGCAGCCGCTCGTGAAACCGGCCGGGCCAGAGGTATTCGGATCCAACCATCAGCGGGTCTTGCATCCACCTTTCGAGCGAGGCTCGGGTGCTTTCCGAGATTTCGAAGCGGACCGGTTTCTGTGTCTTACTCTGTAGAACCGATGCTCGTTCCTTGATCTGGCCGGATGCCATGACATCGACGACCTTCATTTTGACCAGATCGCAACCACGTAGTTTGCTGTCGATGGCCAGGTTGAAGAGCGCCAGGTCACGATGGTTCTCGGCCAGTTCAAGTCGAACTCGGATCGCCCAGACGTGCTTTGGCTTCAGCGGTCGTTTCTGACCAACGATACGTCCTTTGTTCCAAGCGGGGCGCAAAGCGCGAATGGCAGGTAAGTTTGGTGTTTCCATGACTGATCCTCCGATCCGCCATGCCCTCCCACAACGACAACCCGACGTTGACCATGCCACCATATCACACAATGCTGTACTGCCTCCGAGGTCGGGTCAGAGCCCTGAGTGGACGTTTCACGGCCATCTAATCGCTTCTTGATCGTCCAGTTCCAACGACTGTCCAGTTCCAACGACTGGACGATCGGCACCTGTGCATTTACGCTGACAGGCGAGCGCAAAGATCACCAATCAACCGTCGAAAGGCGGGACAAACAAAAGACTATTAGACAAGGAGTTGAGGTCGTTTCATGGATGTTAATTGTCGTGCTGGGCACAACCCAACCGGGTTTTGCCGAGCTGTAATTCTCATGTTTTGTTTCCTATTGTCGCTGGGGCCGAGCTCTGCGTTGGCCCAATCGCCCGGCGATGAAATGGTTGTGAGGACGGAGCGGCTCAATTTGCGTGACGGGCCGGGGACCGAACATAAGGTTCTGCGCGAAATGCCCGAGGGTACAATCGTCAAGATTCAGGGCAAACGAAACGATGGCTGGGTCTGGGTTGCCATGGCTGATGGGCCGAGCGGGTTCACGAGCCTGAAGTATCTTCGCCCCCTGACCCTGGGTACTCCATCCGATGTGGATGAGTTCTACTCAGAACTGGAGGCCCGTGACGGCCCGCCAGCCGGTCGCGGCTACCTTTCAGAAGTGAATGCGCATTATGCCTATTACTGCGGTTCGCAGTCAGGTCTGGGACTTGCGCTTTACCGCCATGACGGGAGCGCCCCGCGCATATGGAGGGCCGACGATTGGTGTGTGAACGGTGTACAGGCGAAGGACATTGACGGGGATGGCGTGTCCGAAGTGGTTTACCGCACCTCCGGAGGGGGAACCGGATCATTTGGCGTCCGGGAAAAGATCGTACATTGGCCCGAGAACGTTGCCGAGCCGAGCCAGGGGTACGAATACGGAACGCTTTCAGTCAGCACAGTGAGTACGGAGTTTGACGTCGTTTTGGAAACCGAAATCCAGCGCGAGATGCGCTATGGCGAAAACTGCCGGCCAGAACAGTATTGCCCGGAGTGGCCACCCGAAGCGACATGCCGCGCCGTGACCACCTGCGCCATGACCGAAGTGAAAAAGGTCCGCATGCTTGGTGAGGCGCCCAACCTGAGCTCCAATCCAGAATGGAACGCGTTTCTCCGAGAATATTATATCAGCGAGGGATACGTCATCGAAGGCGGCGGGATCACTGAGACGCTGGATGACGTGAGCTTGGAAGAACTGGCGGCAATAGACGACGGAACGCGCCCCACGATTTCCCCAGAACGGCAAGCCGAAATCGATGCTTGGCTGGAGTGAAAACATGCGGTCCCTGCGATTCATCTGGCTTGCGTTGAGCATCCTTGCCTTTGCAACCGGCGCGGTTTCCGCCCAGGCCGCAGAAGGCACCGTGACTGGACCCACCACGCGAATATCCGGCGAGGGGACGGCCAAGGGCACGTCGCTTGACGTGGCGTGGCAGGCCAAGGCGAAGTTGGGCGTGCTTGCAGGTGAACCGGTTGTATCGGTGACCTTCATGTTCGATGTCATCGGCGGGTTCGTCACGATTCCCGAATTGGGTGGAACGGGGTGGTCACATGTGCAAACCCGGTACGAGAGTCTGCCTCAGGAAGTGCGGCAGGGCGTGCGTCTGATCGATGTGGACCTCCGGCTGGTATTCTCGAACGGGATAAACCGCTACGAGGTCATCGCGGATGTCGGGGCCAGCGGAGCGCCGGGGGCCTGGTCCTTCAATGTTCCGGGTAGCCCGGAATGGGACAGCCTGTTTGTTTCAAACGGTGGCTATCTTGGCGAAAACTCCGCCAGGGGCGCGTTTTCCGACACGCTCGAACTGGTCGATGCCCGGATCGAAAGCTACACGCTGAGCCTCTATGAACTTCATGGACGATATCTTTCGCTTTTCGAGGACCGGGAACGATATCGTGCGCTGGAGCTTGCCAACAACAGGCTGCTGGAAGGTCTGGATCGGAGCTACGGCATCGATGCCAGCCAGATGAAATCAACCTGGACGAAGGCCTATTTCATTTCGGAAAATCAGAGCGGGGCGCTCGACGATCCGAAGGAGTGGCGCGCGCGCGTCGATGCCCTGGACGAAGCGCTGAACAAGCTGTCGTCCTTGCCCCAGGATCTGCGGGCGGGCACGAACCATGCGCCCTATGATCAGGCGGTGAAGGACCTGGATCGGTTACGGAGCGCGATTTGGGACTCTGTTCGCCATCATGAATCCAATCAGATCAATCCCGCCGATCGGGAAGAAGGGTATCCCGTCGATTTCAACCTCAACGAATTTGACAAGCGTGTCGTGGAAAGAGGTGGCACGTTGGGAATGGATTCAATCACGATAATTTGGGACGATATAAACCATATTGAAGTGAGGTTTCGTTGTAACGGTGATACGTTGTTTCGTCATAGTCTTCCGAGCGATAGAGCTTGCGGGGCAGAGCCGCGAATTGTCAGCAATGAAGTGTATGACGAAGCAATCGATCGCCCCGTTCACTACTTCGTTTTTCCGGATGGCTTGGCCGCCTCTCTGGAGGATTTAGAAGAAATTGAACTAAGCATATACCATTATCGGGTCAGCAGCCACGACACGACCAGATACCGCATTCAATTTCGAAGAGGTGATGAAGTAGCTTTTATAGAGAACGAATTGATCTACTGGAAGCACCTTAAACGGTACCATGGACTCTTCGAAAGACTCTCCTTTGAATAATCGCAGTTGGTAACCCTGGTACCCGTGACCATTCTCGGTTGCGGGCCGGAAGCCGAATGAAGATATGCCGGACGGCAGCTTTGTCCGCGATGTGTGAGTTCGACCGCTCTCAGATTTTGCTCATGCAGCGAATGACCGGTTCGACGGGCCGCACCGCGGCATAGTAAGAGACGGCCGGATGTCTCCTTTGGGCCGATCGCGTTGGCGTATCCTCACGCAGAAAGGGCGGACGGCTGACCTTCGCAATGGATGTTAACAACGCCTTGCACTTGTTTAGATGCGGACTTTCAGGTTGCCAATTGTTCAACCAATTGAAATCGTCGAGCCAACCTGCGTGAAACCGATTATCGCTACGGCACTATTTTTATGTGCAGTATAAAAGCTGACGTTTAACAGACTCTCCCATCATTTACGCACCTATTTTGAGTCTGGTCAGCCGTCGCGTTTTGCGCTGCCGTCGGCTGTGCGAGGACATCTTCACCATTTCCGAGAGTTGATATTCTGAGCATTAAAGAATTTGTTCCAAAAGCAGGAACTAGCATAGATATTTTAGGTTTCCTTTTTGGCGCAGGGACATCTTTTGAGTCAGGTTACCCGCTAGTGTTTGGATTGGAGGCGTCAACCGCAATCTCTTTGGGCAAGATAGCAGATTTCTCTGAAATCAGGCTGCCGGTTCCACGCTCAGGACCTCTACTGCCTTGATGTGCGGGCCGACTTGGTACTCGATTCGATCCCCGGGAGCCGCATCAATAAGCGCTTCTCCAAGCGGTGTGTTGGTTCCCACAATCCCCTCAATCGGCGCATTCTGTCTGTCGCTCAGTATGAAGGACATTTCTTTCTTATCGTCGAGCTTCAGTACTCGAACCCTCGATCCCACTTGCGCGTAATCTGAAAGACGCATTTCGATCTGTGGCGCCAGTGCAGGGACCTTCCCTTCTATCAAATCCGGCAAATCTGGTTGCAGAGGCCGAGGTGTCGTGTCCGCCCCCGGCTGCGGGGCAGGTGGGCTTTGCTGCGCAGATGGTCGTTCAGGCGCTATGTTAGCAAGCGCTGGTTGGGGCTTTTTCGCATCTTCTTTTTTAAGGGCATCCAGACGGGTGGTCAAAACCTCTTTGATCCGGCTCGTCTCTCCCTCTTGGTTGGTAAACCAGTCTGTTGACCAGATCCTATGCAAATCCCAGCCGCGGCTACGCAGGATATCCTCGCGCAACCGGTCGCGGTCTCGCGCGGAGGCCGAACTGTGATAGGTCGCCCCGTCACATTCGACGCCCATCAAAAACCCGTATGGCCACTCGGGATGACGAATGCCAAGATCCACGCGGAAGCCCGCGACACCGACTTGCGGCACAGCCTCAAATCCCATCTGTTCAATTACCTGCGCCACGTGCGCCTCAAAGGGGCTTTCCACCTCGCCCCCGCGGGCCGTGTCTTCGGCAATATGGCCTGTCGCACAATACTCCAGCCAGGCCCGAAACATGCGTACTCCCTTGGCTTTGCTGTCATCCGCGCGAATGTCAGACGGTTTCATAGAGGTGAAGGTCACGATTTTCTGCTTGGCTCGACTGAAAAGGACATTGAGGCGCCGGTGCCCGTAAGCGCTGTTGATCGGACCAAAGCGCTGATGAACTGTGCCGTCCTTTTGCTCAGGCCCGTAAAGCGTCGATATGAACATTACGTCACGTTCGTCGCCCTGTATGGTTTCGAGATTCTTGATAAAGAACTCTTCCAGAGCGTCGTCGTGCTCTTCCCACTTGCGCACATAGGCTTGCACCTTGGGATTGCGGTCGTGCTCCCGTTCGAATGCCTCGATCAGCAAGTTTTTTTGGTCTGTGTTCATGGTACAGACTCCGAGCGATTTGTCCGGTGATGTCTCCATGTGACGCACAACCGCGCGAATGACGGCCTGCGCTTCGATGTCATTGGTGCCCGATTTGTAAAGACCGCCTGTCTCCTGCAGATGCACGCCAAGGTCCGGATCCGACTCATTAGCACTTGGGAAGATCGTCAGCTTGCCGTCATACATCCATTCATTAGAAAACTGGATAAGGCCGGAGTGCTTTGAGCGGTAATGCCAGCGCAATTGCCGAATTGGCGAAAACGAATTATTCGCCATATCCAGAACACTCTCACTGTCCTCGCGTAAATCGTCGTCGAGCTCAGAGTCATCCAGCATCTTGTTGAAGAAATTCGTGGGTGGCAGCTGCTTGGTATCCCCGACAACAACCGCCTGGGTTGCCCGCCTCAATGCGCCGATCGCGTTTTCTGGCGTCATCTGCGAGGCCTCATCAATGACTACGAGATCGAACTGCAGGTCATCATGCAAATACTGCGCCACCGCTAGAGGTGACATCATCCAACAGGGCTTTAATTCTAGAAGGGCGCGTCCGGCGCGTTTGGTTAGGTCGCGTGCCCCAATTCGATTTCGCCTTTTCGACCGCTCATTGTAGATCAGGGCCATGTCCGTATAGGTCGATTTGCGCCCCACTCCATTCCCTGCAGGAGGCTTGGCAATACGCAAAATTGTGTTTCGAACCACGGATTGCGACATTTGGATCAGGCGACGGTCCTTCTCCGCAATGTCCGCCCGTATACGGGCAAGATCCGTGCCGTCGGCAAGTCGCAGCACATCCCCCGCTTCCGAAATCGCCAAATCAGCGGAGGATTTGGCCAGGATTGCCGCAGCCGCCGCTTCGGGCGTGACAGGCAGCGTTTCCGTCTCCTTCAACCAGGATACGTAAGTGCCGTATCCTTCCTTGCGTAGCTCCTCTTCCAGCCGCTGTGCGCGGGAGCAGTCTATTAAGGCAGTGGATGTGTCGCGCGCCAGCTCTAGATTAGCAATCTGGCCGCGCAAGACCGTCAGGTCCCTCCAGCTGTAAGGAAGCTCCAAGTAGTCCGCAAAAGACTCCGCTGCCTGCTTGAGGTGCGCGACGCGTGGCACAAACCTGATGAGGGCTTCTTTAATGTCCGCGATATGACCGGATCGGAGAACCGAGGCCGCGTGTGCCGGATTATTCGACTTGGAGACCTCTTCGAAAAGGCCCGTCAAGGCCCTCAGAACGGGCAATGGCTGATGCCGGAGCACCTCTGGCACTCCACTATCTCCCTCAAAGCCGTCGAGATCGGCTCGGGCGCCCTGCATCCGCTTCAAGGTGTCGATCAGACCACGGACTTCCTCTGTGGTTACCGCCGGCTTTTTGAATAATCCGGCATGATCTTTCATAGCGCTCAGCGCGCGTTCATTCGCCTCTTTAAGTGTTGTGGCCCTAGTATAGGCCTCTGTTAGCTCGGTCGGTGTGAACTGCTCATCAAAATCCGCTGTTCCTTCTGTTCCAAAGAGGGTCGGAAAGCCCGCCATATCGATCTTGGTCAATGGCTCGACGATATCCATCCGCCCCTGCAGGTGCTCATTGGCAAGCGTTTTCAATCGGCTGAGATGTGCGAGGCGATCAAAATCGGTATCTATCCCTTTGAACGAAAGCCCCAGCGCCAAAATCGCGGCCTGATCTGTCTGAAAGCTCAGAATGTCGTCCAACAAATCCCGTGCTGCGCGCATGTCCGCCACGCGACTTTCTGTCGAATTCTTGGAGGCAAGTCCCAGCATGTCCGCTTCTGTCTTCAGTGCGGCTTTATATGCTTTCCCAATACGACCGAATATGCCAGTGGCCTCCAGCGTATCTGCGGCGGTGCCCAGCCTATTTATTTCGCTGCGGTTTGCAAAACGTGCAGACAAAGACGGCATCTTAAGCTGACAGTCCTTAAGTCGTGTTTTGAGTGCCTCCGCACGCTGGCGCACAATGCCAATACTGCTGTCTGCACCGGCCGGCACGGTCAAAAATTCCTGGCGCGCCGCGGCATCTAGCTTTGCCATTTCCTGCAAAAGTAATTTCAGGGATATCAAGGACTTATCAAGCGCGACCCAGGCCTGCGGCAGGCGCGCAAGTTCAGCCAAAGGGGCGTCAAGAGCCGCAATGCTTTGACGCGCGGTCGTGATCCGCGCTTCAAGCGCCTCCGGTTCCATGCGGTCAAGTCCTTCCGCTTCAAGGAAGGCCACTGCTGCCTCCAAGCGTCGCCCAAGATTCGGGGCATCGCAGTCGGTTACTACTTCGGACAGCCTGCGCCCTTCCGACAGGACTTCTTCGCCGAGGGCTACACGGTCCATTAAGGCACGACGGGAGACGGCCGCCAGAAGGGCATCCGTAACCTCTGGACTCAGAAGGTCTCTATGCGGTTCGGCCACTTTCAATAGCGGGAGAATCGCAGCAATACCCTCTTCTGTGAGACCATTGGGAAAGAGTGGTGCCGCCGGCGAAGCGGCGAGATCAGCGTCAAGACTGCTGACATCCGCCGCAAGTTCTCCGGCCATTTCGGCCATGTCATCGGCGTCGTCGCGGTTGAAAACCTGTTTCTGCGCCTCACGCCACACTGGCGACGCTCCATTCAGGTCAGACAGTCGCGACCCGAATTCAGCCATACGATCGATCAGAGTCTGCTTGTGCTCGGGGCCCATCGATTTAATGTCGGGGACATTCATTCTGCGCACTGTGCGGGGCAGGGCCTTCAGAACATCGTTCTTAGAGATCGCATGCCCCAAGACGTCATGGACGGTTTCAGATCCGAACGGCGCAGATATAGCGTCGATATAGGATTGCAGCTCGGCGCGGCGCTCCTGGAAGTGCGACCGGCTTTGATCATAACGGGTTTCAATATTATTGCCGCGCGCCCGGGCCTCCAGCCGCTCCTCGAGGCTTTCATACACGCGCTCCGTGGCAGATCGCCCCGCTTGCAGCGGCAGAACAAATTCGCCGAGTCCCACATGCTGCATGCGGTTGCGCACCACATCGAGCGCGGTCAATTTCTCGGCCACAAAGAGGACTTTCTTGCCTTGCGCCATGGCACTGGCAATGATGTTGACGATAGTCTGTGACTTGCCGGATCCGGGCGGTCCTTCGATGGAGGTACTTTCGCCCGAGGCCACATCGATCATGGCCGAATATTGAGAAGCATCCGCATCCATCACAAGATACGGCGCTTGGCGCTCGATCTCGGGGGCATCAACGTCGTATTCTTCAGCATAGCTGCCATCGCCAATGGCCGTTGTGCCGAGAAGCCGGGCGACAAGTGGGTTGTCCGCTACGGATTTGGTCGTTGGATTGAGGTCATGGTACATCGCGATTTTTGAGGACGGGAAAATCCCAACGACCACTTCGCGGCGCACCTTCCAGTGAAACCCAGGCGGTGCGAGTTCTGCAATCCTCTTAAACAAATTCTCTGCGCCTTCGTCCTCTTCCAGGTCGAGGTTAATGCCGTGTTCGTTCTTTAGCTTCAGGGCAAGGCTCATGTTGAAAACCGCCTGCTCTGTGCCGCGAATGTAAAACTCCGGCCCGCGCGGCGTTTGCTGCCGCTCTATTGCACTTTCCAACAGCATGAGGGGACTGACAAAATTCGTGTTCTCATGGGGTGGGCGCCATTCCAGCAGGCCAATGGCTGTTTGCAGGACATTGACGCCGGTTTCCCGCTCGTATGCATGCGCACGCTCCCGTAATCCCTTTCCGAAACGGGTCAGGCGGTCAGGGGTGAGAAGTGTTTGGATATCATTGTCATCGTGCCGCCCGTCTTCATGTATATCATCGGGCACGGGCAGGTCATAATCTGGGCGAATGCCATGCGCCTTTGCATGGGCTTCGAGATTAGGCTTTTCCTTGCTCTGACGTGGCGGTAGTCCCAGATCGTCCCGTATTTGGTCTTTGAGATCGCGTTCAAGACAAAGCTCTGCTTCCGCGAAACCTTTCTCTTCTGGATCAAGCGCCTCAATAGCTGCCAAGAATCCTTCATCTGTCCGGCGTTTTTCAGAGAGCGCAGACAGGAAGACTTCCGTCTTTTCATCAGGACGCTCTTCGTCAAAGTCCGGGAGAGGTACCAGACGCATGCGACCGCGGTTGGTTAGCTTATGGCGCAGGATATCCGGCAGCTCATCCACCACGCGAACGTGTGAGGCACTGCCGGCGCGAAAAGGGACATTGATTAGTGGGTTGCGGCGCGAGCCATCCACAAGCCGCTTACGTAACTCCTCAACTTTGCTAGCGACGAGGTCTACGACATCTGGGTTTTCATGCGGCGCACTGTTAATCATGTTGGTGTCTTATATTTTTCTTTGTTCGACTTGCGGCAGGATTCAGAAGCTGTGAGGCACTACCTAACCTACAAGAATTTCGAATACTAAAACTGTCATATCAGACCAGTAGAAGCAGTTTCGCTAGTAGTGTCAACGCGTTACATTCTCTTATTGTGTCCTGGCAAAGGCTTGTTACCTTGAACCAAATCAAGCTTCCATGGCGGCAACATACGCGCACCGAGGATATTCGCGCTTTTTTCGAAACACATGTGATACATGGATGAAATTTTCACATAGAAAAACGCAAATATGGCAGCCGAACTCTGCAATGCAACGAACGACGAATTAGACCACATTTGGTGAATTCGCAGACGTAGAGTTATTGCATTTGTAGCGAATGCCAGAAAAGTGGGCCGCACCGACAGAATTTCGATGCCGTGCTGAAGGTCCGCTCTGAGCCGTTCTGGTAGGCTCGATCAGTGTAAGCATGCAAATAGACCTGTCCATGAGCGCCGCCTCTGCCGCCCAGTGGGTCAATCCCTGCATCGTGTAACCTGCAAAAAAGCCCTGCCATGTGCTCCATGGACCTTCGTTATCAGCATTCGGGTAACGAAGAGTGATCGAACACATCTCGTCATCCTGGGTGAAGTAGGACTGATCGGCTTTGGTGACCGGATTCTTCCGCATTGATGATTTCCACTCATCAGTGGATTGCACAAGGCCGCGATTATCCTGCGTGGGTGAAGGAACTAGCTCTGTGTCAGACGACTGCTTCTGCAGTATTGGAAAGAAGGAAGAACAAAATGGTGTTGAACCAGACACAGACCCTGCCGAACGGCGTTGCCATCCCGAAACTTGTGCTCGGTACGTGGATGATCGAAGACGATGTCGCCGCTGACGCCGTCAGAAAGGCCACGCCATGGTCCGACAAGCGACGATGAAAGGACCGCACACTATAGCCCAGTTCGCGTGCGACATCGGCCATCTTGGGCAGGCCTTCGCTCAGGTGCTTGCCGATCTCTTCTTTTGTGTCCCGAACAAGAGATGGGGAAGATCCTATTTGTTCCAGTTCTTCTTCCAGATGCTTTGTCAGAAACTCGGACAGCGCGTGATCGCCGAGTTTGTTTTCGGCCTTCAGCGTGTCATCAGAAAACAGAATGCCATCCGAGTCCGCGTTGAACTCGATGTCGCATCCGAAGAAATCGTTGAAGGCCAGCGCATCCCGCGGGGGATCATGCCGGAACGTCACGCATTCGGGTGTGACTTTGTCGGCGGCCATTTGATCAATCGCCGAATACATGGCTGACAGACCTGCTTCGGGTGAAAACACCAGTCCGGGGCCATGCCCCAAAAGAACCTGCTGACGCAAAAACATAGAGGTGCCTTGCGGGATCAAGTCGTAGCGCACGCTGTCTGAAACCAGTGACTGATACCGCGCCATACGTTCCAGAACGCCATGAACTGTCGGGGCCGCTTTGCAAGCCAAGGCAAGGCTGCCGACCTTGTCGAAATTGATCGATTTCGCATAGCGCACCGACAGAGAGGCGCGATCGGAGATGTTTTCCGCGACGAGGCCAAGGATGTCATAGTGGGCGTTGGCTGTAATCCGCCCGCGATCAACAGTTGCCTTCAGCAGCGTCGTGGCGCCCTGCATCAGAGACCCGTCTGCCTTCAACTCATAGCCGGCGGCATTTGCGAAATACTGGGTGAGAACAATCGAAATGGAAGGCATAAGGTCGGTCGCAAAATCATAATCAAAGCGAGACTACCCTGTACGACACAGCCTGTCACTGTCGGGGTTGGTGACGCTATCAGCGTTTGCGGTAGGCGGCGGCTTTGGCGCGGTTGCCGCACACCTCCATCGAGCACCAGCGGCGTTTGTGGTTCTTGCTGACGTCCAGAAAATACAGCGTGCAGGTCGGACCTTCGCAGTTCCGGACATGGTGAAAATCGGCCTGCGTGATCAGATGCGCGGCGGCGGACGCGATCCGCAGGATCAGATCGGCAGGGGTCGTTAGGCTGAATTCTTCGGTCAGCGTCAGTTGCCCCTCGGCCGCTATGATGTGTTGGGTCCTTACCCCACGTGCAAGGATTGCGTTGATTTCCCTGATAATCGGGTGCCCCGCATCTGTCGGCTGCACGCCTGCTGTTGATGCGATGAAGGCGCGAAAGCGTTCGCGGAAGGCGACGATTTCTGTGCGCGCGGCGTCAAGGGCGGCGGCGCTATCGGTGTTGCGGAACGCGGCAATGTCTTTGTCGGTCACAAGCTGTGCGGCCACCATCCAGGCCAGCAGATCCTGACCTGTTTCAAGCCAGTCATACAGCACGCTGCGGGGCTGTGCGACGGAATTTAGGAAATCCAGAGCGGGGTGTTCGCCTACGAAAAACGGGGCTGGGCGGGGCGCATCGGTCATGGTGAAGCGGGTCCGGTCACTTGGAATGATCAATACTCATAACCGAAGTAACGGCATTTAGCCAGTTATGATGGCTCACGGAAACTCACGAACAAGTAACTGTCTAAATGAAATTTAGATGGATATTAAGTAACCACCAAATTAATTTAAGATGGTTATAAAGGGTTCCAGATGCCGATATCTCCTTCCAACTTTTTGCGCGCGCTCCGGTCGCTGGTCTCTGGCGGTGCGTCGGCTGCCCCCGACGTCAAAGGCGCGGTCACCGGCACGACGTTTTCCAACACACTCCAACCCACTGAAAGGACTGAAAACATGACAACTATCCTGTATATCGCGGCCTCGCCCCGAGGCGAGAATTCGCAATCGGGCAAGCTGGCCGAGGCCTATCTTGCCGCACGGAAGGCAGCCGAGCCTGATGTGACGATCGAGTATCTTGATCTGTGGCGCGCCGATCTGCCTGAATTCGATGGGGATAAAGCGGCGGCGAAAATGACATTCTTCGGTGTGGGCGACATGGACAGCCCGCGCCAGACCGCTTGGGACCAAGTTGTCGCTGTGACAGACCGGTTCATCAAGGCCGATGAATATGTGCTGTCCGTACCGATGTGGAACGGCGGCATTCCTTACAAGCTGAAGCAATATATCGACATCATCACCCAGCCGGGCCTGCTGTTCGGCTTTGATCCCGAGAATGGGTACAGCGGCCTTTTGCAAGGCAAAACGGCGCGGGTCTTTTACACCTCTGGTGTCTACGCGCCCGGTGCGCCTGCGAAATACGGGGCGGATTTCCATTCGACCTATCTGGACTGGTGGCTGGATTTCATCGGTGTGACCGATGTCGAAACCCTGCGCTTCCAACCGTCGCTGCTGACGGCGGATGCGGTAGGGGATCAGGCCCGCGCGGTCGAGCGCGCAGCAATGATGTCGCCGGTCCCTGCTTGATCTGCGGATTAAAGGACAATCATGAGGCCCGGTCGTATTGATCGGGCCTTATGTATCTGCGGGCAGGTCCGCCAGATTTTCCCTAAGCGCGTAAGCAATAAGGGCGGCTGTCTTCCGCGTACCGGTTTTCGCCATCAGGCTGGAACGATGCCGCACCACGGTGTTGGGAGAAATATTCAGGATATGCGCGATTTCGGGTGTGCTGTGGCCTGCAACAATCAGGTTCAGCACCTGCAGTTCCCGTTTGGTCAGGGTCTCGGCCTCGGCGGTTTGGTCCAGAACATTCTGGTAATAAGGGCAGATGACGCTCGTGCCAGCCACGATGCGTCTGAGCATTGTTGTGATGTCGGCGCTGTTGTCGCCCTTGTACAGAATGCCGTCGACACCAAGGCGATCAAGCTCGGCAATCTTGCTGTTGACCTCGATGCCGGTGAAAATGATCACACGACTTTGCGGTGACCAGCGGCGCAGTTCGATCAGCACCTCGGCCCCTCCGGCCAGTGGCATCGACACATCCAGAATGACCAGATCGGGCCGGTGTTTGCGCACCAGACCGATGGCCTGAATGCCATCGCTTGCCTCGCCCACGATAGAAAACTTGTGGCCGGTGTCCGTCTGGATCCGCTCCAACATCCCGCAAATTCCGTCCCGAATAATCGAATGGTCGTCCGCCAAGACCGTTGTCAGCTCTGCCATCGTGCAGGTATCCTGAAAAGCAATTGATTTAATTGATGGTTTATCGGCGCATGTTTTTGCTTCGTTTCAAAGCACTTTTTCTGGTCTGGGCAATAATGGTGTCGGTTGTCCAGTCTGCGGCGTTGGCTGCATCGTATTACGAAACGGGCGCGCCGATCATTCTGTCTTCGGGGCAAAGTATTGGCCCGATTGCCGATGGTCCCGTCTACCGCGCCGACAACCGAGGGGATTTGACCGCCGAAGACGTCTATATCCTGTTCGAAACCGGTGCCTTCGGAACCTACGAAGATGTCCAGACAGAGTTTGCCGGAACCGATACGGTCGTCTGGGCGGCCATGATGTTCGAAGGTAGTCCCGCGCTTGCCAATGTAGAACCGGCCCAGCGACGCTTTGTGGTGCAACTGTCCAACTACCGCCCGCAGTTTCTGGTCGAGGTTTATGTCGTGCGCGACCGGCAGGCGCCCGAAAAAATCTCGGGGTTCGGAGCCGACAGTCAGGGCCGCTTTTTGGATCATCACGGATCGAGTTTGGTGTCCCAACCGTTCGAGATTGCGGCGGGCGAACGCGTCGCGCTGATGACGCGCCAAATCTGGCAGCCGAAACTGCCGGCAAACCTTGTCACAATCGACCCCGCCGAAGGCTATTTCATCAAGCAAACCTTTGAGACGGCGTCGACCGTTCTGACCTTTGCGGTTCTGATGCTCAGTTCGGTGGCGGTTATCCTGTTCTGGCCATTGGCGCGGAACACCATCGGGTCGTTGCTGGCGATCTGGCACATCCTGCTGACCGTCCACGTCTACATCGTACCGCTTTATGTGATGTTCTGGGGACCAAGGACGGTGCCGGAATGGCAGTGGAACGTGACCGCAGGTTTGCAAATCGCCTGCGGCTTCTGGATCGCGCTTTATGCCTTCAGGGATCGCATCGGCCCGATGTGGCGTTGGGGGATGGTTCTGGTGCCGGTGATCAGCACCTTGTTGATCTGGCCCTATGGCGATGCGGTTGATCTGCAGATGGCGCAGGGGTTGGCCCTGTGGGTGACATACATCCTTGTGCTTCTGGTTGCGGCCCTGCGGATCGAGGGCGGCCGCAAGATCCGGTGGGCGGTGGCGATCACACTGGGTGCTGTCGGGTTCTTCGGTTTTATGGTCGATATGCTCGGGCCGTATTTCGACATTCCTATGGTTCTGGCGCTGTCGTTCAATCGCCATGCAACGGCCCTTGCCGGTGTGATCCTGATGGGGGCTGCCATTTGGGGCGCGATTGAAAAGCGTCGGGCGCGCGACCGGTTGGAAGAACAATACGTCGCGGCCCTGTCGAAATCCGAGGCGCAGGCCAGGCGGCTTTTGAACACCGAACGTTCGCTGGCCGACGCCCGCGAAGCCGCCCGAACCGTGACGGCATGTATGGCTGCGGCGCGTCATGACATGCGCCAGCCGCTGGTCGGGTTGCGTATGACGCTGGGTGCCTTCGAGGACGAGCTGCCCGCCGACATGAAGCGCCGCATGGGCGAGGCGGTGAGTTATATGGACGGTCTGATCAATAGCCTGTCCGAAACAGAGCCAGTGGCGCAAGAACAGGAACGTTTTCCGTTGAAGGTGGTGCTGTGTGCCCTGCACGATATGTTCGCGGAAGAGGCCGACGCCCTTGGTGTCGAACTGAGTATCGTGGCCAGCACGGTGGAAACCGATTTGCCTGCATTGCCCTTGATGCGGGCAGTCAGCAATCTGGTGTCGAACGCCTTGCGCCATGCCCAACCCGGCCGCGTTCTGGTCGGCGTGCGGCGCGGGGCTGGCGGGGCATGGAGCTTGGAAGTGCATGACAATGGCCGTGGCATGGATGACGTGGAGCGCACTCTGGTTTTGCAAGAAGGCGGGCGTGGAAACAGCCCATCGGATGGAGAGGGTCGGGGGCTGTCCATTGTTCAGGATATCGCGGCGCGGTGTGGTCTTGATTTCCAGTTCGAAACCCAAAAGGATCGGGGAACCATCGCTAGATTGGGAATGGTGCCTGCTCGCCACCGCCGCGCCGCTGAATAAGGCCGATCAGCTCCTAGCGGACTATCGGCCTATATCGGATCAGCAAGAGCATTTCGCCGATGATGCGGAGTCATTGAAAATGCCCCAGCCGCCCGAGTCCTTGCCCAGAACGCCGCGGGTCGAGCCCCTGTAGTTGCTGTGCTGGTACATCACCATGCTGCAGGTGCCTGTCGTTTTTGCCGACGATGCGCGGTCGTTAAATTTGCCCAGAGAAATCGGGTTGGTATTGGGCGGAATGCGAAGTTCGTCACCTTTGAAATTCGCGTGCTGGTACAGGAAACACGCCGAGTCTTGCGCGACCTTTTTGTTCTTCTTCTTGTTCGATTTGTCGATGATCCCGAGAAGGTCACCGATGGTCACATTCTTTCCCTCCGCAAATGCGGGTGCGACGGACCCAAGGGACAAACCCAATGCGAGCGCGGCTGTGGTGGCAAGCTTGAAAGGTTTCATGAATAACTCCTGTTTTTCGATGCTTGCGCTTGGCTCTGTTCATCGAAACCAAGCGCGTTGAATGCAGCCAACATCGCCGCTCAGGAGCGCTTTCTGAATGATGTGAACATATCAATTTTTGGATTTTGGGGCGGTTTTACTGTGCGAAATGATACATTTGACCGCCGTTCATGGCCTTTATCAGGTCATTCGATTTTTGGCGCTCGGGCGCTTAACACCGCCCCGCCAGCGTCATCACCCAATATCCGTTCACGTTCGCCAGCCCGTACACGCGCACGTCGGGTTTCAGCATGCTCGCGCGGTGGCTTGGGGAATCCATCCAGGCCTGAAGTACTGTTTTGTCGTTGAACGGGCCCTTGGCGATGTTTTCGGCGCGTGTTCCGCGGCAGCCTGCGGCGGTGAGGCGAGAGACGCCCGTGCTGCCATCCGATCCGCGGTGGCTGAAAAAGTTGTTCGTCGCCATATCTTGGGCGTGCTTCTGTGCCACGCGGGTCGCGGTGGCCGAGACTGACAGGGGCTGAAGCCCGAACTTCGCGCGGATCTGGTTCAGGTCCGGCAGGCTGGGATCGGTCGAGGTGATCTGTTCGACATCATAGGTCACGATCTTAGGCGACGGTGCCGTACCTGCACTGCCGCAGGCGGTCAGGATCAGGGAAACAGATAGGGCGACTGCGGTTCGGATCATGGGCCTTTTCCTGCCATTTCGCTGGTGTGGATGGCCCGAGTTTAGGTTGTGATCCCTTAACAATCCATAGACCGGATTGCCGCGTCGGCGGTGGCGCGCCTGTTTCGGCGCGCCGGTTGGTATCAGACGTCCAGCGGCGTGGCGCTGCGGGTCCATTTCAGGGGGTGGAACACCTCGTCCACCGGCGTTTCAGCCACGTGGTTGATGTAGTTCGACATGGTTTTCTGCGCGAGGCCAAGGATCACATCCAGAACCGCGCGGTGGCCGTAGCCTGCGGCAAAGAAGGCGTCCATCTGCTCTTGGCTGACATTGCCACGGGTGCGGACCATCTGGATGGTGAATGTGCGCAATGCCTCAAGCTTTTCTGATGGCAGGGGCGTTTCGTTGCGAAGGGCGTCGATGATCTCGTCCGAGACTTTCATCATCTTGGCGATGCCGGTGTGCGCGGGCACGCAGTAGTGGCATTCATGTTCGACGTTGATGGCTTGCCAGACGACCGTCAGCTCATCGGCGTCGAAATCGGTGGCCATAAAGGTTTTGTGCAAAAACTGATAGGCTTCAAAGGCCTGCGGGCTTTCAGCCAGCACCTTGTGCAGGCCGGGCAGGCGACCGAACGCCTTTTGGGATTCTTCAAGAAACGGTTTCGAATTTTCAGGGGCGGTGTCGAAGTTGTGGAACGGGAAAGTCATGGATCATGTCCTTTGTTGAATACGGGTATGCATCATTAGGGGTTTCTTGAGTGATCACTCAAGTATATATTTTGAGTAATCGCTCAAATATTGGTGAACAGATGCCGAGACGGCCGAACTATGACCGGGATGACCTGATAGACCGCGCGCGGGATTTGTTCTGGCGCAGCGGCTGGGCGGGCACGTCTTTGAAAGACCTCGAGGCCACGTTGAAGATGAAGCCGGGCAGCTTTTATGCGGCCTTCGGATCGAAAGAGGCGCTGTATGAACTGGCGCTGGAAAAGTATTCGGAAGGCAGCAGGGCCACCGTGAAAGAACTGGTGGACCAATTCGGCGCTTTCGGGGCGCTGACCCATCTGCCCGCTGTCGTGGTTGAGGCCGAAGGCGCGCCGGCCAAGGCCTGCATGGTGTCCAAAACCCTGCTGGAACTGCATGCGCAGAACCACCCTCTGGCGGCCAAGGCCGAAGATCTGCTGAACATGATGGAGGAACAGTTCACCGGACTGTTCCGTCAGGCGCAGGCGGATGGGGATATCGACCCTGACCTTGATCCGGCGGTTCTGGCGCGGCGGTATCAGTCGGATTTGTTGGGTCTGCGATTGTCAGCAGAACGAAGCAGTCTGGACGCCAGCGCCATCGCCGCCGAATTCGCAGACAGCCTCGGTCGGTTGCGGCCCGCGAATTAGAACGCCTGTCGCAACGCGGTCAGGCCGCTGCGCAACGTGCCCACGTCCGACCCAACCGCCAGAAATTCCACGCCGAGATCGGCATAGCCTTTGGCCAGTGTTCGGTCCGATGTCAGGATGCCTGCCGCAACGCCTGCTTGGCGAATGCGGGTCAGGGCATCGTTCACGGCCTTTTGCACCTCGGGGTGGGCGGGGTTGCCCCTGTGGCCCATATCGGCCGCCAGATCGGAGGGGCCGATAAACACGCCATCCACGCCTTTGACCGCCAGAATATCGTCCAGCGCGTCAAGGCCAGCACGGCTTTCCACCTGTAACAACAGGCAAACCTGATCGTTGGCGGTCGCCAGATAATCGGCCTCGCCGCCATAACGCGATGCCCGCGCCAAGGCCGCGCCAACGCCCCGCACGCCGTCGGGCGGATAGAGCATGGATTTCACAACTTCACGTGCCTGATCCGCGCTTTCGATCATCGGCACCAGCAGGGTCTGCGCGCCGATATCCAGCATCTGTTTGATGTCCGCGCGGTTGTCGTCTTTGACCCGCACGACCGGATGGGCCGTGCCATTGCTGGCCGCGCGCAATTGCGCCAACACATCGCGCAGCCCGTTCGGACCGTGCTCTGCATCGATCACCAGCCAATCGAACCCGCAGCCTGCGGCAAGCTCGGCCACGCTGGGGTCGCCAAGGCCCACCCAGAGTCCGATTTGCGTTTCGCCGGATATCAGGCGTGTCTTGAAGGTGTTCTCAGGTGCGGGCATCGGGTTACTCGAATTTGATGGCGACAGTGCCGAAGGGGCCGAAATCGGCGTCGATTTCGGTGCCGGACGGGCATTCAATCGGCGCGATGAAGGAACCGGACAGAACGATCTGCCCCGCTTCGATCCGCTGGCCGTATTGGCCCATACGCCGCGCCAGCCAGACCAGACCCATCACCGGATCGTCCAGCACCGCAGCGCCCAGTCCGGTGGTTTCAACCTCGCCGTTCACGCGGACGATGGCACCGGTCCAGCGCAGGTCAAAGGCGTCGGGGGCATGGCGACCCGTGCCCAGAACCACGCCCGCGTTGGCGGCGTTGTCTGATACCGTATCGGTGATGATCCGTGCCTGACCGCTGTCGGGGTCTTTGCGCAGAATGCGGGTGTCCAGAATTTCCAGCGACGGGGAGACATAGTCGGTTGCCGCCAGCACGTCGTCGCGGGTTACATCGCCATCCAGCGCGGATTTCATGACAAAGGCGATCTCGGCCTCGACCCGTGGCTGGATGAACCGGCCTTTGGGCACGGTCGCGCCATGATCAAACACCATATCATCGTACAAAACGCCGGAATCCGGTGTGTCGATATTCAATGCGCGTTGCATCACCTTGGAGGTCAGGCCGATCTTCCAGCCCGCAATCGTACGGCCTGAGGCCAGCTTTTGCGCCATCTGCGCCGCTTGGATGGCATAGGCATCGTCCAGCGTCAGACCGGGATGTCGTAGGGACAAAAGCCCGATCTGTTCGCGGGTTTTCTCGGCCTGCAGCAGGTCAGCGGCGGCGCGGTCGATATCGTTCTGGCTTAGGGTCATTCGTCTTCTACCGTGTTGCGCAGAATGCCGATGCCGGGGCATTCGACCTCGACCACATCGCCGGGTTTCAAGTATTTCGGCGGATCGAACCGCGCACCTGCGCCGGTGGGTGTGCCGGTGATGATGATGTCGCCCGGTTCCAGCGTGGTGAAGGTCGAGATGTAGGCGATCTCTTCGCGGATCGGGAACATCATGTTCTTCAGCTCGTCCTCCTGACGCAGTTCGCCATTCACGCGGGTCATGATGCGCGCGTCGTCCAATTGTGCCGGATTGGTAAAGGGCACCATCCACGGGCCGATGGCACCGGATTTGTCCCAGTTCTTGCCTTGGGTGACGTTGAATTTCGCATGACGCACCCAGTCGCGGATCGTGCCTTCGTTGCACAAAGTCAGGGCGGCGATGTGGTCATAGGCGTCTTCGGCTTTGATGCGGCGACCGCCCTTGCCGATCACCACGGCAACTTCGCCCTCATAGTCCAGCGTGTGGTTTTCCGGCGGGCGGATCAGGGGGCAGTTGTGGCCCGTAAAGCTGCTGGGAAAGCGCGGAAACAGCGACATGTGTTTCGGCTGGCTGCTACCGTCTTTGTATTCGGCATTCCGGTCGGGGAAGTTGACGCCAACACAGATGATCCGCGCAGGGTTCGGCACGGGGATGCCGTAGGTCACGGCGTCCTCGGACCAAGTTGGTGCGCGGGTTTTGCCAGCCTCTACCAGTTCATCCAGTGCGCCCGCTGCGATCACGTCGCGCAGGGTAGGGAACCTGTCGCCAAAGTCCGACGACAGATCGATCACGCCATCATCTGTGACCAGCCCGTAGTGGTCCTGACCATCGACGTGGAATGATGCGAGTTTCGGGGTGTTCATAGGAAACCTTCCAGTTCGTCTACGGGGTCAGGGGGCGATAATCGGCGTGGCCTTCAACTCGGCCTCGCGCGTGGCGACGCCGGTAAAGGTTGACCCGTGTTCAAACCAGCTGCGCGGCGCGGCGGCACCCCAAAGGGTCTGGCGCTGCGGGTCTTTCAGATCCCATTTGATCGGTTCCAGATCAGGATCGACCGTCTGGTAGTCCGAACAGTAGATTTCGATCCGGTGACCATCGGGATCAAGGATATACAGGAAGAATGCGTTGGAAATGCCATGACGGCCCGGACCGCGCTCAATGTTGCTGACGTATCCCGTGGTTGCCATCAGATCGAGCAGATCGATGATGTTCAGCGGTGTCGGCACCCAGAACGCCGTGTGGTGTAGGCGGGGGCCTGTGCCGTTGGTAAAGGCGATGTCATGCACGCCGCCTTTGCGATGCGCCCACGCTGCCCATAGATGACCTGTTTCTTCGTCCTCGGTGTATTCGGTCACGCGGAAGCCCAACTCGCCATAGAACTCAACCGCCTGATCCACGTTCGGCGCAAAGCAGTTGAAGTGATCGATGCGCAGCGGTTTCACACCGCGATAAAGTTCGTATTTCTGATGGATCGGCTCTAACCGGTCCATTTTGTAATAGAACTCCATCGGAGCGCCGAAACAGTCATGGGTGCGCAGGGTGCGACCCTGATAGGCGCGTTCGACCCATTCGGTTTTATGGCCTTTGGCTTTGAAAAACGCCTCGGCTTTGTCCAGGTCTTCCTCGGACCAGACTTTGTAAGACAGGTAATCAATCCCTGCCTCGGGCTTTTTCTTAAGCACAAGGCAGTGATGCCCACGCTCCTCCATGGCGCGCAGATAGATTGTGTCCTGATCTTCGTCGGTGATCTGCAGGCCAAGGATTTCGGTATAGAATTTGCGGCTCGCGGCCAGATCGGTCACGCCGAATTCGACGTGGCTCAGGCGCACAATGTTGAACGCGGGGTTCAGGTTCGGTGCGGGGATCGGCATTTGGGTCTCCTCCCAAAGAATGCGTGATGGCGCGGCGTATCAGCCGCCGAGTTTCGGGATTTTGTGTGTCGCGCGGGGGAACGAGACGTTAACCGTCTCCATATAGAAATCAAACGACCAGTCGCCGCCGTCACGGCCGATACCGCTGGCTTTGACGCCGCCAAAGGGCGTGGGCAGGTGGCGGATGTTTTCCGAATTCACCCACATCATGCCTGCTTGCAATTCGTCCGTCATCCGCATGGCGCGGTTCAGGTCGTTGGTCCACAGGTAAGCGGCCAGACCGTAGTCCACGTCATTGGCGATGCGCAGCGCGTCGTCTTCGTCTTTGAAGGGGATCGCGGTCAGCACGGGACCAAAGATTTCTTCTTGCGAGATGGCCATGTCGTTGTTGGCCTTTGTGAACAGTGTGGGCGCAACATAGCAGCCATCGTCACCGATCTTTTCACCGCCAGCCGCGATGGTCGCGCCTTCCTCTTCTGCTTTGTCGAAATAGGACAGGACCTTGGATTCATGTTCGGGGTGGATCAGCGGGCCGACAACGGTGTCGGGATCAAGAGGGTGCCCGACCTTGATGCGCTTGGCGACGTCAGCCACGCGGGCGCAGACCTCATCATAGATCGTGTCCTGCACCAACAGGCGCGACGATGACGTGCAGCGTTCGCCGTTCAGCGAATAGATCATAAAGGTCGCGGCATCGACGGCGCGGTCCAGATCGGCATCGTCGAACACGATGACGGGGTTCTTGCCGCCCAGTTCGAAATGAACGCGTTTCAGCGTGGCGGCCCCTTGGGCCATGATCAAGCTTCCTGTCCGACTTTCGCCGACAAAGGCGATGGCCTTGATGTCGGGATGTTCGGTTAATCTTTTACCCACCTCTTCGCCAAACCCGTTTACCACATTCAAAACGCCTTTGGGCAAGCCGGCGCTTTCAGCGATTTCAACCAGAAGTTTGGCGGTCATCGGACTGAATTCTGCGGGCTTGTGAACAACGGTACAACCAGAGGCAAGTGCAGGGGCAATCTTCCATGTGGACAGCATGAAGGGCGTGTTCCACGGGGTGATCACTCCGACCGGCCCGATGGGGCGGCGCGAGGTGGTGTTCATCTGCGTGGGCGTGCGCGTGACCTCGCCGTTTTCGGCATGGGGGGCTTGGTCGGCAAAGTAGCGGAAGTTGGCCGCGCCGCGGATAGCCGCCTTGGACATAAAGCGCAGCGCCTGACCGGTGTCCATGCATTCGGTAAAGGCAATCTCTTCGGCGCGGGCCTCGATCGCTTCGGCCACCTTGATCAGGATTTTCCGGCGCTCGGCACCGGGGGTTCTGGACCAGGCGGGGAAGGCGGCCTTGGCCGCAGCGACGGCGCGGTCGATGTCTTCTGCGCCGCCACGTGCCACTGTTGCCAGCACCGACAGATCGGTCGGCGTGACGGTTTCAAAGGTCTGGCCGCTTGCCGCGGGTACGGATTGACCGTCGATGTGGTTTAACACGCCGGTGTCGCGAAAGTGGGCCATATAGGCCGTGGCCTTGGCGATGTTGTCTTGCAGAACGCTCATGTCCTAGTCCTTTTTCGAAAGCCGTGCGTGGATCGGCGTATCTTTCCAGCTAAGCGCCGGATCGATTTCACGAATTTCCAGTGACAGGGCAAAATGAGGGGTGCCAAGCGGACCAGTCAGCGCGCCCTGCACAGCGGCGAAAATTGTATCGCCCGCAGCTTTCAGCGTGTCTGTGTCCCGACCTGCGCCGACGGCCAGTGTCATGGCCAGAAAATCGTTTTCGGGGTGATCATCGGCCACAATCGCGATGTCAGCGCGGTAGGCGCGCACGCGAATGCCGCCCATGGGAAAAATCCCCGCATCAATCATCGCCTGATAGGCCGTGCGCGCAACGGTTTGCATATCGCAGCGCGCCTCCAGTCCTGCGGAATATTCCATCGACAGGTGTGGCATTATGATTCCTCCCTTGAATAATGAACATGTTAAGTAAATGGTTGCTTGTCAACGATGGAATATTCCGGAACTAAAAACACGGTTGGAGGAACATACCCTATGACGGATCCGGAAATGCGTGACGGCTTTGAGCTGTCGGAAACGCGGCACACGCTTCCGATGGCGCTTTTGCGGCTTCGCGAATTGGTGATGGCTGAATTCCGACCGATTCTTTCGGGGCATGGTGTGACCGAACAGCAATGGCGCGTGATGCGGGTGCTGTTCGAAGTCGAGGAAGTCACCGCCAGCGATCTGGCCGACAGGGCACTGATTCTTGCGCCGTCTTTGTCGCGGATCCTGAAAACACTTGAGGCACGGGGATTTATCGATCTGGGACGCAGCCCCGGAGACGGACGACGCGCCCGCATCAGATTGTCTGACACCGGGCGCGCCTTTATCCGTTCTGTGTCCCCAGAAAGCGCGGCAGTCTATGCCAAGATCGGAGAGCGAATCGGAGCAGATCGACTCGAAAAATTGTTAACGTTGCTGGATCAGGCCAACACGGCGCTTGATGAAAATAGAACTAAATAAAAGAAACAGATCACTCGTTAAAACACAGAAACTTTTAAGGTCCACATCCAGAAAATTGAAAACACTGATGACAAAAGGTGGAAACGTGAAACTCGTTGAAATCACTCCGCCTTCATGGCGGTTGGAGCTAACTCGGTGTTCCTTAAAAGCTTAATCAATTCCAATACATGACGGCGATTTTCCGGCTTTTCCAGCTGGTGCAATTGGGCCGCCGCTTCCGCGACTTTGCGGTTGATACGTTCATTCGATCCAACCGGAGCTTCGGTCAGGCCGTCGAAGAAAAAGTTCGGGGACACGCCCAGTACATCCGAGAACTGCCAAAGCTTGCTGGCCGAGATGCGGTTCTTGCCTTGTTCGTACTTCTGGATCTGTTGGAAGGTCAGCCCAACTGTCGACGCGAGCTGTGTCTGGGACATTCCATTCGATTCGCGGATAAAGCGAAGTTTGGAACCGACGTGAACATCAATTTTTTCCGGTGCTAACTGCAATTCTGGTTACCTCTAGTCGCTTACTGAAGACCCGTAATCTGGGTCGAATTTCAAAAATCTCCTTAGAGTTGTTTTATTTTGAGAAGTGCAGTCTTGAAAATTCCAAAAATTTTGAGCGATTATGTATAAAAAATTACCACCTAGTGGATGATTTGTCATACACTAGAGAAAATGCAAAATGAGAGTGTGGCTTTGTCAAAATTGACTCGAAATGCGAACGTCTCGGTAGATATGTTACGCGCCTTCGTGACCTTGGCGGAGTGTCTCAATTTAACCCGTGCCTCGGAAACGCTGAAGGTAACACGGCAAACGGTGCGGCGCCACATTACCGATTTGGAAGAAATTAAAGGCGAGAAATTATTCACGCTTCAACGGCACGAATATTCCCTGACCCAATTCGGTGCGGAATCAATTCCCGAAGCCAAGAGTATTCTACGTCAGATAGAAGGTTGGTCGGGCAGTACAAATTTGGCGCGACGTAGCGCGAAATTTCTGGAAAGCGCCGAATATACGGATTCAGACGGTCGGCGTTTTTATTCCCAGCAGCATTCCATCAGCTCGATCGCGATTAACGGGCTTCCGATTATGAAGGCGGCGTTGGCTGCTTGGGGCAACGCGCAAACCCAAATCGAAGACCCGGCGATGGAGGTCATTCGGCCCTATCTGGTCATCTACAGAAAAAGCGCCGGCGGTTGGATCTGCGTCGAGATCGGCGAAGAGTCTGCATATGCAAAGTGGTTTGGCTGGGCGTGGTCCAAAAGCGCAATTGGCAGGCTTTCGCAGGAAGACAACGCAGGCGATGACTACAACGATTTCATTGCCGGTGCATACGCCCGCATCTACAGCGAAGGTGGGGTGCGATTGGACCATATCTATGCCCATCTCCCGAGAGAATCTAGCGACGATCCGGTGCCGGTGACTTTCCAGAGAATGCTTATGGGATGCGTGTTTCCGGATGAAACACCGGCCTTGGCCGTCCTTGTATTAATGACCAATCAATTTGAGATAAATGACATGGAAAACAACGACTTGAAACCTGTTCCAGAGGACTTGCTTATGGAATTCCAAATATAATTCAACCTGAAAGCGAAAAAGCAGCGCGAATTTATGGCAATTCGCTGATAGGTTTCCATCTGTGGCTATATGCAAGCTAGAAGAGGAAACCTTATGTCTGCACTCAATCTATACACAATGATCATGAATGTAGGAAACATCACACGGGAATTGGAAGCCGCTGGCATGCGGATTGAAATCGGTGATGACTTTGCTGTTTACCGCCAATTGCGGAACCAGCAATCGGATCGTTCACCGGTCTATCCGATGTTCGATGTCGGTGCGTCTTATGTGGATGCGACCAACGCGTTTTGGGTTTGTGGGTATAACGAAATCGGTGAACTGGTACACACTCAGGCGATCCGTCTTTTGGATCTGTCCAACCATTCACTCAGTGAACATTTGCGTCTGCACCGTCACAAGTATCTGACGCCGAATTCTACCCCCGATCCGGACCGGACATTCTATTCGTCCACCTCTGCGCTGGATCGCGTGTCGGGGAATGTGTGTTACCATGGTGAGTTCTGGTTGAAAGGTGGCGAGGGTGGGCACCGGAGCCAAGGCTTCACAGCGCTTCTCTCTCGTGTGGTTTTTGAACTGGCGCTTAAAATTTGGTCTCCGGATTATGTTTTTGGCTTGGTGCCTTACACCATCGCGGCCAAGGGTATTCCGGTTCGCTACGGCTACACACATTGTGAGCCGGGCGCTTGGCGTGGGCCGGACAATCAGATCACATCCGACGAGATGCTGGTCTGGATGAGCCGCGGGGACGTACAGCAATTCCTTGAAACATCGCCACGTGCGCTGTCGGAAGAGCGTGTCCTGCCGAACCGTCAGGAACTGATGGCCAACATGAGTGTCGTCGCTTGAAAGCACCGCAGATCGGGCGGGGATGACTCGTCGGTTCTGCATTTGAAAGACTATTGATGAACGAACAAATTTCAAAAGCCTCCGGTCGCCTGGTCTCGAACCTGGCGATCGTGGGCATCATTCTGGCAAGTGTCGTTTTCGTTCTGGAAATGACACTTGTCCCATTGCTTTTGTCGACGTTGCAAGGCGACTTGCAGTTGACCACGGCCCAGCTTGTCTGGGTCTTCAATTCCTATTCCTTCGCAGTTGCTGTGTTTGTTTTGATTGGTGGCTGGGGTGGGGATATTCTGGGGGCCCGACGGGTCTTTGGTATTGGCATCATCGTGTTCTGTCTGGGGGCCGCTGTTTCGGCGGTCTCGGGCAGTTTCAGCACGCTAATTGCGGGCCGGATCATACAGGGCGTTGGTGGGGGGCTGTTTTCGCCCCTTGTCCCTGTTCTGCTGACGCGGGCCATGCCGGATAAACCGGGCAAGATCCTGATCATCTGGGGCAGCATCGCGGGGTACTTCGCAGCCTTCGCTCCGCTCTTGGGCGGTAAGCTGGTCGAGGTGGCGGGATGGCATGCGATCTTTGCCCTGTTTGCCGTTCTGGCGGTGGTCTCGTTGCTTCTGTCCTCGTTGCTGTTCATGCCCGAGGAAAAGCGCGAACTGACGCTGAAACGGGATGTTCTGGCGCTGTGCCGCTTGCCCAAGCTCTGGCTGACCTTTGCTTATGTGTTCTGCACATACGGCTGCATCACCTTCTTCCTGTTCGACTTCCCGCTTCTTCTGGGCGAGGCGCATTACACCGCCAAGGCGATCGGGCTGTTTCTGGCTGTGATGTGGTTCAGCTTTGCGGCTTTCAGCACGGTTCTGCGCAATTCGGTGGATGGCGAGAAGTTGGGGCTGATCATGTTTGCAGCGCCGGTCTTGATTGCCGCAGGCTTTGTCGTGGCACTGCTGACAGAACAGGCCTTTGCGCTGTTCTTGGCAGGGGTTGCTGTTGGTGCAGGCTTTGCCTGTAGCAATGCGCCGTCCACGCAGCTTGTGCTTCGGATTGTGCCGGACTCTCTGCGCGGGATCGCGACCAGCTTTGACATCACCTTTGCCCGTATGGGCGGTGTTGTGGTGGTGGCTACTCTGGCCAAGGTGGCACCCAGCGGGGCCGTGATCGGGGTGATCTGCATGGCACTGGTCGCCGTTGCCTGCGTCTTCCTGTTGCGGGGCGAATTCAGTCAGGGTCCCGATAAAACGTAGCGTCGGGGACAATTCGCCCTACTGACAAGAATCAGCCGGTGGTGCAGAACCTGAACCATCGGCTGGTCACGGTCGGTCTGCCGATGACGATCGGCACCTTGTGGACCGACTGCACGGCACCTGTGCAGTGTGACCTGTCATGGTGAAAACGCGTAGCTGCACGAGTTGCAGCTTCGCGTTTTCCCGAATTTTGCAAAACTTAAGCGGCTGGTTCGTTGACTATCCCGGTGACAGTTTCACGGAAGTAATCTAGCCTACCATCTGTTTCGTGGGACAAGATGTAGGTCAGGCTCGTTACATCGCACTGTCGAACGCCGTAGAAAAAGGCCTGATGAAAACGGGTCAGGTGCCAGCCACCTCCAAGCTCATAGCAGTTCAGTTCCAGCGATTTGGTGCCCTTGGGAAAAATATCTTCACCCAGCAGAACAATCACCCCCATCAACTGCTCGCGGGATGTCGCGTGCTGCCAGCTTGTGTCTGCATCGTCGTTGACGTGATCAATTCTGAAGTCGACGTCATCGGCGATCAGGGAAAATAGTGTCGGATCGCCCGCGATGAATTTGGTCAGGACCTGACCAATCGCGGTGCTGTCGGTGGCCACAGGTGTTGGCTGCATGTCGTGATGTTCCTTTCTTTGGTTCTGAGGCGATATGCACGGTCCGACGGAATTAGTTAATTGCTATGGTGATTATGTTTGGTATAGTCTTTGGCTATGATTGATTTGACATCCCTTTGCTATTTCACGACGGCCTTCGAAACGGGCACGTTTAGTAAGGCCGCCCGTGTAAATGGCGTCAGCCAGCCCACTGTTTCCGCAGCAATCCGCAAGCTGGAAGAGCAACTGGGTGGAACCCTATTTCAACGGTTGAAATCAGGTCTTGTGCCGACACCTTTGGCCCAGCGACTGTATCATGACGCTGCGGTCAGCGTGCGGCACCTGGCAGGGCTGGGGCCGCGCTTGACAGGCGGTCCTGAACAGGAGGTGCGTGTGTATTGCGCGCCTGATGTTCTGATGCGGTCGATTGCGCCGTCTTTACAGGGTTTGCGCGGACACCGCAGTGATCTGTTGTTCGTGTTCAGCGATGATGCCGATGGCAGCGATCTGGCTTTTTTGTCCAAAGCCTGCGCGCCGGAAAGTCATAAATTCTGCGCGCTGCGCAAGGAAGAATTCGTACTGGCCGTGTCGCGCTTTGACCCGCTGGCGCAGTCCCACGCGGTGCGAGTTGACGATATCAAGGCGCGGTCCCTGATCCACCGTCCCTATTGCCCACATGCCGACCGAATGGACGTGCTGGCGTCGCGTGTGACGCCATCTGCACAGGCAGCAAATGACCCACAACTTTTGGATTTGGTTGCCGCGGGGTTGGGGATCGCCTTTGTGCCGCAAAGTCACGGCGCGGGCCGCAACGATCTCGTTCTGCTGCCACTGGTCGGAGCAGATGCGGGGCAAAGGGTGTTTGGTGTGTCGCACCAAAAAACTGCCTTTGCGGCCGGACTGGCACAAAAGCTTTTGGCTGTCGAAGGGTTGGCCGCCTCCTGACGCCCAAACGAAAACCGCCCCTACCGGATCAGCGGTAGGGGCGGTGATTTGGTCGCTTGGGAGTTCGACCTTATTCAGCGGGTTCCTGCACCGCTTCTTTTTCGTCTGCCTGCGCTTCCATCGCCGCTTCGACGATGGGTGTGCCGTAGACGAAGAAGTCCTGAGGCAGTTCGCCGCCGTACCAGACGCCGCCTGCATCAAAGAAGTTCTCTTCGGTCCATGTGAGCGTTTCCCACTCGGGGTCGAAGATCAGATAGCCAGCGTCGCCGAACAGTTCGATCCGGTTGCCGCCCGGTTCGTAGACATACATGAAGTACGCTTGCGAAATACCGTGCTTGGCAGGGCCCGCTTCGATTGTGACGCCGTAGTCGGCCAGAATGTCTGCCAGATCCAGCATCTGGCCTTGGTTGCCGTACCAGAATGCAAGGTGGTGCAGGCGGTTGCCGGGGCCTGCCTGATCGACGGTGAAGGCAACTTCGTGAACCATCGGGCTGCAGGACAGCCAACAGGCCAGTTCCTGTTCGCCACCGAAAATCACGTTTTCACGCTTCAGGAAGCCAAGGCTGTCTTGCAAGAACTGGGCGTTCTTGGTCACGTCCGAGCACAGCAGGTTGAGGTGGTCGATCCGGCGGACCGGAACACCGCGCAGCGGGCGCTTCTGGATGCGGGACAGCAGTTTGGATTTCTGCTCTTCGCTGGGTTTGAAGTATTCCACGTCCCAGAAGATGTGCTGCACGTGGCCGTCGGGCGTTGTGAATTCATAGGCACGGCCATAGCCTTTGTGGCCTTCGACCCATTTGCCGGGACGGCCTGTCGCTTCGATCGCGGCAACGCGACGTTCAAGCGCTTGCGGGGATGCCGCGCGCCAGGAAACGGTGCCAACGCCTGCCGCATCGGAACGCGTCAGTTTCAGCGAATGGTGATAGCGATCCTCATAGCCGCGCAGATAGCAGGATTTGCCATCATCTTCGGTCGGCGTCATTCCGAGAACGTCGTGGAAAAACCAGAAGGATTCCTCGAATTTCGGGGTGAAAAGTTCGACCATTGCCAGTTGTGCAACGTCGTGGATTTGTTCCTGAAAGCTCATGGTTCCTCCCTTAAAACCGTGAAGACAGCTGGGTGTCAGTTACTTGTCGCGACGCGGGCCTTTCCCGTGTCGTTTGCCGCTGCGTCCGCATCGGCGAATTTCGGTTCGCCCCCGACAGAGAAGTGGCCAGATTGCAGCTCCTGAAGCAGGATGCGTACGGTCTGGCTGGGCACACCCAAAGACTCGGCTGCTGCGTTTGTGACTGCGCGCATCAGCGCCTGTTTCTGGTCGGTTGTACGACCTTCCATCAGGTGAATCTGGATTACAGGCATTTGGGCTCCTCTTGCGTGGTGGCGCGTGCTTCCCCAATTGCGGGGCCTCCTCACGCGTCCGTCCTGCAACTGTGGCCCAGTGCGAGCGATGCAATCAAATACCATTTCGTCCCGCACCCGATACCGGTTTGGCATCGAGGCAAAAGGTACGGTTAATCCGTCATTTCCCGTGCGACCTGCAGGAAATTCGCCAGCAAGGGCGAGCTGTCGTTTTCACGGTATATGCAGGATATATCGACGCCCGCGGCTTCGTTGACGTCCGACAGTGGCAGGCAAATCACCCCGTCCATCCGCACGCTTGTGATCGATTCCGGCACAAGGCAGACGCCGAAACCCGCAGCGACCAGCGCCATGGCGGTAAAGCCGTCGCCGACGACCTGTGCGACGTTGGGGGCAAAGCCCGCTTCGTGGCAAAGGCCCGATACCTTTTCGACAAAACCCTGCGCGCGGCTGGCGGGGAACAGCACCATCGGCTGCTCGGCCAATTCGGACAAGGCAACGCTTTCACGGCCTGACCACGGGCCGGGATCGGGCAGCACCGCATAAAGCTGTTCGCGCTGCAGTTCTTCGATCATCAATCCGGGCACGGGCACCAGCATCCGGTTGAACCCCAGATCCAGCGACCGGTTTTGAAGCCCTTCGATCTGCGCCAGTTTATCGCTGGCGTGCATGACGATTTTCACGTCCGGATAGCGGTGTTTGAATTCCAGAATGATGCGCGGGATCAGGCTTAGGATCGCGGTGCCGAAAATGGCGATGTCCAAGCGGCCCAGATTGCCCTCGGCGGCGCGGTGAACGCGGTCAGCGGCCTGTTCCAGAAGTTCTGCGATATTGCGGGCCTCTTCCAGAAACAGGCTGCCGGCCTGTGTCAGTTCCACGCCGCGCGGGGTTCGAATGAACAACTGCGCGCCCAGCGTTTCTTCTAGGCTTTGAATCTGGCGTGTGATTGGCGGCTGGCTGATGTGCAGCCGTTCAGCCGCGCGACCGAAGTGCAGTTCTTCTGCGACCGCAATAAAGTAGCGCAGCTGTCTCAGGTTCATGTTCGTGCCCATCATGGACAACACTGTGTCGACGAGCGTGGCCCCTTGCAAGCGCCACGCTGCCGCATCACAGTTTCATGCACAGATTGGACCGCTCGGTGTAGAATTCGAGCGAATGCAAACCGCCCTCGCGTCCGATGCCCGAGGATTTCGAACCACCGAACGACGTGCGCAGGTCGCGCAGGAACCACGAGTTGACCCAAACCAGACCGGCCTGAATTTGCCCGCCGACGCGATGCGCGCGGGAGAGGTTTTCGGTCAGGATCGTGGCGGACAGGCCGTAGGTGGTGTCATTGGCCATAGCGATCACTTCCTCTTCGGTGTCGAAGGGGGTGACGTGGCAGCAGGGGCCAAAGATTTCCTCTTTCACAATGGCGCTGTCTTCGGGCAGGCCCGTCCAGATCGTCGGATCGACAAAGAAGCCGCCCTGACGTTCGTCATTGAACTGGGGCATGCCGCCACCTGTCACAACGTTCGCACCCAATTCGCGGGCCTTATCATAGTAGCTCAGGACCTTGCGGCGGTGTTCGTCGGAAATCAGCGGGCCGATGGTGGCACCGGGGGTTTCCGGACCACCGTGTTTCAGCGCCTCGGCACCGGCCTTCAGGCGGCTGACGTATTCGTCAAACACAGGGCGTTCCACATAGACCCGTTCAGTGCCCAGACAGACCTGACCTGTGTTGGCAAAGACCGACCGCATGGTGACCTCGATCGCCTTGTCCATATCGGCATCGGCAAAGATGATCGCGGGGTTCTTGCCGCCCAGTTCGAAGGACACATCGCGCAGGCCGACGGCGGCCTGTTTCATGATCGCCTCGCCGGTGCGGGTTTCGCCGGTAAAGGTGATGCCGGACACTTTGGGGTGTTGTGTCAGCAATTCGCCCGCCGATCCGGGGCCGAAGCCGTGGATCACGTTATAGACGCCCTTGGGGATGCCTACCTCGTTCATCACCTCGCCCAGAAGGGTTGCGGTGTAGGGGCTTTCCTCGGACGGTTTCACAACCACGGTGTTGCCGCAGGCAAGGGCAGGGCCGACCTTCCATGTCATCAGAAGGAAAGGCGCGTTCCACGGGGAAATAACACCGATCACGCCTTTGGGCCGGTGCAGTTCAAGGTTCACCGCGCCGGTGTGGTCGGGCGTGTCCATATGATAGAATTCGCCGCCGGTGTGTTTCAACATTTCGGCAAAGATGCGGAAGTTCGCGGCACCACGGGGGATTTCGACCTTTTCGGCGAAATGGCGGGTGTGGGCCGTATCGGCAACTTCGGCTTCTATAAAATCGGCGGTGCGGGCCTGAATGGCATCGGCCAGACGCATCAGCAGATCGCAGCGCGCGGCCCTGGGCATCTTGCCCCATTCGCCCTTCAGCGCGGCATCGGCGGCCATGACCGCGTCGTTCACATCTTCGGCCAGTGCTTCGTGCACGACGGCGATCTTTTCGCCGGTCGCGGGCGAGATTTTGTCAAAGGTCTTGCCGGACTTCGCGTCGCGATAGGTGCCATCGATAAAGAGTTGATGCGTTTTCATGGTGTCCTCCGCCTTTAATTACCGTGCTAGATATGTAGAGAGCACCCGTGATGCGCTCCAATGCTTTTGCAGCGGGGTGTTGATACGGTTTTGGTATCGAATGGCGTGGTTTCCCGATGCGGTATCGGTATCGAGGGCGGTCTGCCAAAGTATTGGAGCGTATCGGCCAACCTCTCTAGCTTGGCCTCCGACAGGACTTGCACGAATTGCGAGTGGAGGAGCTATGCTGGACCAATCAAGAACCGACGCGCTGGGCGATGCGCTGTATAATGCGCTGAAGTCGGGCAAACCGACGCCCAAGATCAGCGTCTTGGAACCCGAAAGCGATATCGAGGATGCCTACCGCATCCAGTTGCGCATGTTGCAGCGTCGTCTGGATGCAGGCGACAGCGTGATCGGCAAGAAGATCGGCCTGACCAGCCGCGCCATTCAGGATGCGCTGGGCGTGTATCAGCCGGATTTCGGTCAAGTGACCAAGACCATGCTGTTCGAAGATGGTGCTATCATCGATCTGAGCAAACTGATGCAGCCGCGGCTTGAGGGCGAACTGGCCTTCCGTCTGAAAGAAGACCTGATGGGGCCGGGCGTGACCACCACCGATGTGATCCGCGCCACCGAATACGTCACCCCCTGTTTCGAGATCGTCGATACCCGTTTCGAGGACTGGCAAATCCGTATTCAAGACACGGTCGCCGACAATGCATCCTGCGGTGTGTTCGTTCTGGGCGCGGCCAAGGCAGACCCCCGCGATCTGGACCTGAGCCTTGCGGGCATGGTCATCGAAAAGAACGGCGAGGTTGTCGCCACAGGTGCCGGTGCCGCTGTGCAGGGATCGCCGGTGATGGCGGTGGCATGGCTGGCCAACACGCTGGGTGAATTGGGCATCGGTCTGAAGGCTGGCGAAATCATCCTGTCGGGCGCGCAGGCCCCGCTGTTGGCGGTGACCGACGGCGACCACTTTACCTGCGAAATCGCGGGCATCGGAAAATGCGAAATGCGGTTTGCAGGAAGGGCAATGGTATGAGCCTTGATAACCCCAAAACCCTGAACAACGAGGCCATCATCCGCTTGGCCGAACGGGTTGAAACCGCGCAAAGCTATGCGACGCCGATCCATAAGCTGACGCAAGACTACCCTGACATGACACTGTCCGAGGCCTACCGCGTCCAGACCGCGTTGCGCCGCAGCTATGAGGCACGCGGTCAGCGCGTCATCGGCTGGAAGGCGGGCCTGACGTCCAAGCCCAAGATGGCGCAGATGGGTGTGTCGACACCGGGCGTGGGCTTTCTGACCGACGCGATGGAGCGTCCGGCCAACAGCAAGATCACCGTCAGCGACCTGATCCACCCGCGGGTCGAGGCCGAGATCGCCTTTGTCACCAAAGCCGACTTGTCCGGCAAAGTGACCGCTGAGCAGGTCATGGCGGCGACCGACTATGTGCAGCCCGCCCTCGAAGTCATCGATAGCCGCTTTTCCGGTTTCAAATTCGATCTGGAAAGCGTGATCGCCGACAACAGCAGCTCGGCTCGTTATGTGCCCGGTGGCCGCATGATCCGCCCTGATGCGCTGGATCTGCGTACTGTGGGCGTGGTTCTGGAACACAACGGCGAAATCGCCCAGATCGGCGCGGGCGCCGAGGTGCTGGGCCATCCCGCCGAGGCCATCGCCATGCTGGTCGGCGTTCTGGATGACATGGGCGAGGTTCTGCCCGCAGGCAGTTTCGTCATGGCAGGTGCCATCACCGCCGCCGTCGCCGTCAAACCCGGCGACACCATCACCGCACGTTTTTACGAAATGGGGTCGATCACGGTGACTTTCACCGAATGATCCCCTGAACAGGAGGCTAAAATGCGCAAGATCAAATGTGCTTTGATCGGATCGGGCAATATCGGCACCGATCTGATGTACAAACTGCTCCGCTCCGAGGTGCTAGAGCCTGTGTGGATGGTGGGCATCGACCCCGAGTCCGAGGGCCTGAAACGCGCCGCCGAGAAGGGGCTGAAAACCACGCATGAGGGCATCGACGGTCTGCTGCCCCATGTCGAGGCGGACAATATCGAAATCGCCTTTGATGCAACATCGGCCTATGTGCACGCGGCTAACAGCGCCAAGCTGAACGAACTGGGTGTGTTGATGGTCGATCTGACGCCCGCCGCGATCGGCCCGCTGTGCGTGCCGCCGGTGAACCTTGCCGATCTGGCGGGCGACCGCCCGATGAACGTGAACATGATTTCCTGCGCGGGTCAGGCGACGATCCCGATGGTGGCCGCGGTCAGTCAGGTGCAGCCGGTGGATTATGCCGAAATCATCGCGTCGCTGAGTTCTAAATCTGTGGGTCCGGGCACCCGCGCGAACCTTGATGAGTTCACCTACACGACCTCTAGCGCGCTGGAAAAACTGGGTGGCGCGAAAAAGGGTAAGGCGCTGGCCATCATCAACCCCGCCGAGCCGCCCCTGATCATGCGCAACACGGTCTATTGCGAGGTCGAAGGTACGCCGGATCAGGATGCCATCACGGCATCCGTCCACGCCATGATCAAAGAGGTCCAGCGCTATGTGCCGGGCTACAAGCTGGTCAACGGACCTGACTTCGACGGCAACCGCGTGGCGATCTTCCTTGAGGTCGCGGGCCTTGGGGATTTCCTGCCGACCTATGCGGGCAACCTCGATGTGATGACGGCGGCTGCCGCCCGTACTGCTGAAATGTTCGCGGAACGTATCCTTGACGGATCCTTTGTTCTGCCCAAACCGGAGATGGCCTGATGTCCAAAAGCGCAATGGAAGGTATGAAGGTCAAGCTGCATGACATGTCCCTGCGGGACGGGATGCATGCCAAACGGGAACAGATTTCTGTCGATATGATGGTGCAGATCGCGCGCGGTCTGGACGCCGCCAAGGTGCCCTACATGCAGGTCACCCATGGCGCGGGTCTGGGCGGCAATTCGATCCAGCATGGCCGCGCCTTGGCATCAAACGCCGAATACATCTCGGCCGTCGCGGACGTGGTTGAAAATTCTGTGATCTCGGTTCTGCTGATCCCGGGTCTGGGCACGATGGCCGAACTGAAAGAGGCCTATGACTGCGGCGCGCGGTCGGTCCATGTGGCGACCCACTGCACCGAGGCCGATACATCGCCCCAGCACATCGCCTTTGCCCGTGAACTGGGCATGGACACCAGCGGCTTTCTGATGATGTCGCATCTGAACAGCGCCAAGGGTCTGACCGAACAGGCGCTTTTGATGGAAAGCTATGGCGCGAACACTGTCTACGTCACCGACAGTGCGGGCGCGATGCTGGGCCACGAAGTGATCGAGGCGATTTCCATGATGCGCGACGCGCTGAAGCCGGAAACGGAAATCGGGTTCCACGGGCACCACAATCTGGGTCTGGGTGTCTCCAATTCCATTGCCGCGATCGGCGCAGGCGCGACGCGCATTGATGCCTCGCTGGCGGGCCTTGGCGCAGGCGCAGGCAACGCACCTATCGAGGTGCTGTCCGCCGTCTGTGACCGCATGGGCATCGACACCGGAAGCGATACGTTCGCGCTGATGGATCTGGCCGAAGATGTGGTTGTGCCGTTCATGGATCACGTCGTCCGTGCCGACCGCGAGGCGCTGACACTGGGCTATGCCGGTGTCTATTCGACCTTCCTTCTGCCCGCCAAACGCGCGGCGCAGCGGTTCGGTCTGCCTGCACGCGACATTCTGGTCGAACTGGGCCGCAAAAAGATGATCGGCGGCCAAGAGGACATGATTCAGGACACCGCCATGACCATGGCTCGCGAACGCGAGGCCGCGGCTGGTTAAGCATTGGTCATAGCCGGAGGATGGCCATCCTTCCGGCTCTGGCTGCCAAAGACGCGCGCCTTGTCTCGTGCGTCTTCGTTTCTGGCGCTGTTGCGCACCCGTGATACACGGGATGGTTTTCGGGGTATGGATGCGTTGTGAATCCTTGTTGTGTGGGCCCGGTATCGTCCGGCGTGCGCACAGCGCCAGAAACACCCACTTTCCGTTCCGCTTTTTCACAGTCCGGCGTTGCACGGTTAAACCCTTGCAACCGGTCCCAACCTGCTGGATTTTAGGGCTGTATTTGAAAAGGGCGGACACATGGCGGCACATTCTGGCGGTGAATTTGATTATATCGTGATCGGGGCAGGGACGGCAGGATGCCTTCTGGCCAACCGCCTAAGCGCTGATCCGAAAAACCGCGTGCTGCTGTTAGAGGCTGGTAAGCCCGACACCTATCCTTGGGTGCATATCCCCGTGGGGTATCTCTACTGCATCGGCAATCCACGCGCTGACTGGCTTTATAACACCGAACCGGACAAGGGTCTGAACGGGCGGTCGTTGCGCTATCCGCGGGGCAAGACTCTTGGCGGCTGTTCATCGATCAACGGCATGATCTATATGCGCGGACAGGCGCGCGACTATGACAGTTGGGCGGAACAGACCGGCGAAGAGGATTGGCGCTGGGCGAATGCGCTGCCCGATTTCAAGGTCCACGAAGATCACTACAAACTGGACAATGGCGCTGATCCCAAAACGGGCGACAACAGCCGCTTTTCGGATATGCACGGCCACGGTGGCGAATGGCGCGTCGAAAAACAGCGCCTGCGCTGGGACGTGCTGGACAGCTTTGCCGATGCCGCCGAACAAAACGGCATTCAAAAGACGGACGACTTCAACAGCGGCGATAACGCGGGCGTCGGGTATTTCGATGTGAACCAACGCTCTGGCTGGCGCTGGAACACGTCAAAGGCCTTTCTACGCCCTGCCAAAACACGGCCCAATCTGACCATCTGGACCGAGGCGCAGGTGGTCAAGCTGACGTTTGAGGCTGGCGATGATGGCCGCCCGCGTTGTACGGGCGCGCAGGTCGATCACAAGGGCCAGATCGTGGATGTGACCGCAACGCGCGAGGTGGCGCTGTCCGCAGGTGCCGTGAACTCGCCCAAGATTCTGCAACTGTCTGGCGTGGGCCCTGCCGCACTGCTGCAGCAGCACGGCGTCGACGTGGTTCTGGACGCGCCGGGGGTGGGTGAAAACCTGCAGGACCATCTGCAAATCCGCGCGGTGTTCAGTGTTGAGGGTACAAAAACCCTGAACACTTTGGCCAATTCCCTGTTCGGCAAGGCGATGATCGGTCTGGAATATGTGCTGAAACGCTCGGGCCCGATGAGCATGGCCCCCAGCCAGCTGGGCGCCTTCACCCGTTCCGACCCGACCCGCCCGCACGCGAACCTTGAATACCACGTCCAGCCCCTGAGCCTTGAGGCCTTCGGCGAAGACCTGCATGACTTCCCTGCAATCACGGTCAGCGTCTGTAACCTGAACCCGTCCAGCCGTGGCCACATCCGGATCGGGTCATCTGACTACCGCGACGCGCCCAAGATCACGCCCAACTATCTGGCCACGGAAGACGACCGCAAAGTCGCCGCAGACAGCTTGCGGCAGGTGAGGTCGATCATGGCGCAGCCCGCAATGCAGCAGTACAAACCGGCCGAGGTCAAACCCGGCACGCAGTATCAGACCGACGAAGAACTGGCCAAACTGGCTGGCGATATCGCGACGACGATCTTCCATCCCGTGGGTACCACCAAGATGGGCAGCGATGACGACGCGATGGCGGTTCTGGACCCGCACCTGCGCGTGCGCGGGATCACCGGCCTGCGCGTGGTCGATGCGGGCGTCATGCCCACGATCACCAGCGGCAACACCAACGCCCCAACCCTGATGATTGCGGAAAAAGCCGCGCGTTGGATGTTGGCGGATGCCTAAAACGTTTTACATAAAAACAATGGCTTGACCAAAAGAGACCAGCGCGGGCCACATGCGCCGCGCTGGTCTCCAATGCTCCTGCAAATCTGTGGGTGTCAGCAAATGACACTCACTTATTTTGATTATGGAGCATATTATGACATCCTCTCTTTCCGAACTTGAACTGTCCGAACTGCAGGCCGAATTTGATAGCCTTGAAGCGGATTTCGGTGAATTCGGCTTTGCCGGTGTGGACGATGAGCATGACACTCTGTCCGAACTGGATGCAGAGCTGTCCGGCACTGGCATCGGTGAAATGAGCGCTGGTGGCGAAGACTTCGGCGAAATGTTCGCCGACGAATTCGAGCAGCAGTTCATCGGTCGGCTGATCAAGAACAAAGCCCGCAAGATCATTGCGAAAATCGTGGCTCTGGTCCGCCGTGCCCGTGGCTGCGCCCACTGCGTTCCCAAGGTCGTGAACGCTGTGCGCCTGTTCAAGGCCAAGCGTTATGCGGCTGCGATCCGCGCGGCATGGGATGCATACCGCTGCATCAAGAAGTGCCTGTAAACAAATCCCTCCCTTGGTCCCGCGAATTTGCGCGGGGCCACCCCCCAATTTGCAGGAGGATTTTGCAATGAAAACCATTTCCAAAGAAGAACTGGCCGAACTGGATGCCTTCATGTCCGAATTTGCGGGCGAAGAGGCAGACGATGTCGAGCCCAGCGTGGATCTGCTGATTTCCCAGTTGGAAGACAGCTTTGCCACGACCCAAGCGCTGATCGCGGCCCGGTCCGAGCCGGAAGACCACGATGACCTGCGCGAAGCGGTGGTTGAACTGGCTCAACGCCTAGAGGCACTGGCCCAGGACATCGCGGATTTGAACCAACGTATTTCGTAAGGAGACTACCATGTCGGAAGTTACGTCACGCGCGGTGGGGACTGCGCGCAAGAAATACATTATCGCCAAAAATCCCCTGCGGGCTGCATCTGTTGATGAACCTGATCTGAACGCTGTGGTGCGCGACCTTGAGGGATTTGCCAAGGAACTGCGTGCCATGACCGTGGGCGAGGATGCTGAACCCGTTGTGATGACGCCCCTGTCCGCACCGGATACGCAGGGCGTTCACCGGATCGAGGCCGAACTGACGGATGAACATGTCGAGGCGCTGAAGGCAAAATTCGGCGCGGGCCTGACCATCGAAGAAGACACGCCCCTGGAATTGTTCGACAGCGGCGGGATGTTCGATCTGGCGCAGAACATGGCCAGCAGCGCGAGCGCAGATACGCTCAGCGTTGTTGTCAGTGTCAAAGCACCGGACGGATCGGCGGTGGCCAATGCCAGCGTGATGTTGTTCGGCGAGGTCTGGTCGGATCGTCAACTGACGAACACCCAAGGCAACGCTACGCTGAAGCTGCATGGCGAAACTCTGCAAACCCTGTCCGAATTGCGGATCAAACCCAAGGACAGTTTCTGGTCCAAGGTGATCAAGCAGCCCGCGCTGCAAGAGCGTGGAAATACCGTCACTCTTCAGCCGCTTCCCACCAGCAAGGATGACCCGCAGATCGACACGTGGGGCACCGAAGCGATGGGCATTGTTGCGATGCCGAATAACGGGCCCATGGTCAAAGTCGCCGTTATCGACAGCGGCCTGTCCGGCGATCATCCCGATCTTGATCCGGCAGGCGGAATGTCTATGGGCGAGGGCGGTGATCCGGCAGAGGACTGGAAGAATGACGGTAGCGGCCATGGCACCCATGTGTCGGGCACGGTGGGCGCGCTGAACAATGCTTTTGGCGTGCGTGGTGTGGCAGACCGCGTCGCGATCCATTCCTACCAGATTTTCCCTCAGGCCACGATGTCCAAGCTTTTGCGTGCTCTGGATAAGGCGATCGAGGATCAGGTGGACGTCATCAACATGAGCCTTGGCGGCAGTTCCAGCAGCGTTGTTTTGCAAGAACGCCTTCAGGCGGTGCGAAATGCCGGCATTCTACCCATCGCTGCGGCCGGCAATAACGGTGGCAAGGTCATGTACCCCGCTGCCTATTCCGAAGTGATGGCTGTTGCAGCGGTCGGACGGGTGGGGACCTTTCCGGATGACAGCCATCACACCGCGCATGTTACGGGGACCAATACGGCAAACGGCGCCTACTTCGCCGCGCGGTTTACCTGCCGTGGACCCGAGATCGATGTCTGCGGGCCTGGAGTTGCGGTGATTTCGACCGTGCCGGGCAAGGGCTATTCGTCCTATGATGGCACGTCGATGGCGTCGCCCCACGTGGCAGGGTTTGCCGCCGTGAAGTTGGCGCAGTCTCCTGCGATCCTGAACATGCAGCGCTCTGGCGCACGGGCCAAGGCACTGTTCGATGCGGTGATCGCAGCTTGTCAGGATCTGGGACTGGAAGCCGAGCTTCAAGGACGCGGCATGCCCGTTCTGCAAGGCGTGGTTCCGCCTCCCGCTGCACCCGCACCACAGCCCGGAGACGATGTTCTGGCAGATGTCAGCGATCTTCTGGCCCGTGCTATTGCGGCGGTGAAAAAGATCAAAGTTTGATCTGCTCGGGCGGCGTCGTGGCAAACGGTGCCGCCCCTTCCAGCTCTGACGGATCAATCAGTCCGGTGCGCAGAACGCTAATGGCCAGATCGGTCCTGTTCTGCGCACCGGTTTCGCGCATCATGGTCTTGATATCCGCTTTGACGGTGGTCAAAGGCACCTTCAGCGCCTGTGCGATCCCCTTGTTCTGGGCACCTTCCAAAATCATTCCCAGCACCTTTTTCTGCCGCAGTGAGAAATTGCAGTTTGCGGCACGCGCGGTGCGGCGTGGTTCTTTGACGGTCAGCATCTGTAACACAATATCGGCCACCTGATCCGGAAACACTTTGTGGCCGGATGCCAGAAGCCGCAGGTGATGCGGCAGCTTTTCCAGCGCCAGATCAGACATTAGCACACCATCGCAGCCGACGTCATAGCAACTGGCCATCTGGGTCGGGTCGTAACTGGGCAGAACGGCCAGTATCCCAAGCTGCACACGGCGTCGGCGCAGGGCTGCGATCACGGTTTTGCCGATGTCGGGGAACGTTCCCTGATCCCAGATCACCAGATCACAGCGCCCCGTTGCAAAGGCGTTGGGTGTCTCAAGCTGTTGCGGCGTACGAAGAACAGATGTGACCGAAAATTCGTCGGCGGGCATCGTCAAACGCAGCGCGTCGATAAAGAATGAATTGGACGAAATAAGAACGATGTTGATCATTTTGTGCCACCGGGCTGTTCGCGAGGCACGTTAGCGGCGGGCACGTTAGCCTTTGATCATTAGGGCTTTGTGACATTCCAAAGCGGTGATAACCTTTAAGAATTAAATGCGCGGACAGTTTCGTGTCAGGGGGGTGGAACGTTCGGATAACGCGAATCCGATTCTCGTTATTTTGAGTTTTCGAAACCTCTAACAATTTACTAACGCAACGTCATCTAAGCTGATTCTGCGTTTGGAGGTGAGACTTACCAATGTCTTTTCAAAAAACTATTTCGTCCGGAGAGGGGCCTGATTCAGCAAGCGAACGTGCAACGAATACGGGTCACTCAATGGGGGCTTCAGTTTCGACTGGGGATTACCAAACATTTAAAACGAATGCACCTTCAAACGCACCCTTTTCCTCTTCTGTTCAAGGGGCCAGTGGCCGTCCGCAATTACGTGGCGGCCAACTGGTTTCCCTGCATCTGTTAGGCCCGATTTCGTTACAGGACCGGACCGGCAAAACACTGACCCCGCGCGGGCAGAAGGCGCAGGCTATTTTGGGCCTGCTTGCTTTGGCTCCGCGCGGACAGCGCACACGCGCCTGGTTGCGTGACAAACTGTGGAGCGATAGCGACGAAAAGCGCGCGTCCTCCAGCCTTCGGCAGTCGCTTTTTGAAATCAAACGGGACATTGGCGATCTGGTCGACCAGATCCTGATCGTTGATCGCTATTCCATTGGTTTGCGCATGGATGCGATCTGGGTCGATGTCCGTGAAATTCCTGAAAACACGGCGCTATTTGCGCAGTTCGGTCTGACATCCGACATCGAGCTTCTGGAAGGGATCGATATTTCCGATCCCGAGTTCGAAGACTGGCTGACGATGGAACGGCAGATCTGGCACGACAAAGCGGTCGAGATCGAGGAAACCGCCGAAGTCGCCCCGGTCGTCTCCAAACCTGCCACTCCGCGCCCTGCGCAGATCATCGCGCCACAGCCACTTCATAGCCTTGGTTTCCTGCCCAGCATCCAGAATGGATGCCAGCCCGAGACCAAGTTTCTGGCCGACTATGTCGTCGAAAGCGTTGCCAAGAACCTGCATGAATTCCAGCCGATTTCGATCTGCGATTTTCGCGAAAGTTCGAACTATGCAGGCGATATGGCGTCGGCGGGCGAGACCGATTTCTACGTGCGCACCCGCACGCTTCAGGTTGGCAATTCTCTGACGCTGACCCTGTTCCTGTACCGTGCGACGCAGATCAATATGGAATGGAGCCAATCCATTCAGGTGCCGGTGTCCGAGGCGATTTCGCCCGACGGGATCGTGCTGAACGGGTTCATTTCGCAAAACGTCGACCGCATCGCCAAATCGGTTTTCGAAGATGGCGTGCGGCCCAGTGAACTCGAACATCTGCATCGGGCGGGCTATTCGGCGTTGAACCTGATGTTCCGTCTGGATGAAAATGATTTCTCGATGGCGGAAACGCTTTTGGCGCATCCGTGCCTGCAGCAGCAGAATTCGATCTACCCTGCGCTTCAGTCCTATCTGACCAGCTTCAATGTCGGTGAAAATCTGGGCGATCTGGACGGCGCTCGCAGCGAAGCGGCGGATCGTCTGCTGACCGAGGTCGTGGATGACAACCCGTTCAACGCCATCGCGCTGGCCTGTTTGGGCCACGTGACGGGATATGTTTTCAAAGAACACGAAATGGCCGAATCCCTGCTGGAACGCGCGCTGTTGTTGAACAAGACGCAGGCCTTTGTCTGGGATCACTACGCCCTGCATAAAATCTATACCGGCCAATATTCCCAAGCGATGGAAGCGGCAAAAAATGCAAGCTATCTAGGGGCTTACAGCCCTATCAGCTATAGCTACGACGTGACGCACGCGATGGCGGCAACCATGGTTGGCGAACATGGGCAGGCTGTTGCACGCTGCAAAACAGCCCTGCGCAAACAGCCGCGTTCTGCGGCGGCGCTTCGGTATCTGTTGATCAATTTCGCGATGCAGAGCCGGCATGAAGAAGCGGAACAGGTCTACAGCCGTTTGCTGGAGATCGATCCCGATTTTTCAAACCCCGACGTTCAGGCCGACCGGTTCCGATTGGCGGACAAGGACATGCAGCAGACTTTTCTAACCAGCATTAAACAACTTCCCAAATTGTGAGCCTAGCATGAGTACACCGATTGATTTGAAAGACTCGAAGTTCATTGTCACGCCGCTTGGGCTTAAAATCGAAGGCAGTTCCGGCGCGCAGGGCGAAGCAGGCACTGATGGCGCTGCAGCAGCAGGTGCATCGTCCGTTTTGTCGGCGCTGTCGCTAAACCGGAACCGCAATCGAAACCGCAATCGTAACCGGAACAGAAACCGTAACCGGAACCGCAACAGAAATCGCAACCGCAACAGAAACCGCAACCGTGACGATTTCGCGCCGGGTGGGTCCGCGTCCCTGCAAGAGCCTTGGAAAGAACGCGAAAAGCTGCACGCTTTGCTGCCCGAATGGATCGATCTGCCTGTCGATCTGCCGCCCAGCCCTGAACAGCTTCGTCGCGAAGCCATCGAGCTTTTGAAAAAGCAGCATTTGCTGCACACGCCGGAACATTCGATCCGTCAGGGTGAAATCCTGACAGAAGCCAGCCTCGAGTTGTCGGGCTATCTCTGGCCGCTGGGGCTGGAAGAGGGCAGCTCCTTTGTGGCGACCGAAACGCTGTTCCATCTGGTTCTGGCCCTGACTGACGAAATCGGGCTGCGCTACAAGTCGCGCTTTGACGTGCTGCGTCCGAACCAGATCGAACCGCGCCTGCGCCCGTTCCTGCCGAACCCCGGTCACGCAAGCTATCCTAGCAATCATTCGTTCCAGTCGTTTTCGATCGCATTCATTTTTTCGCGCATGCTGCCGGAACACCCCGCCAGTTCCGAGCTTTTCCGCTCGGCCCGCCGGATCGCTGAAAACCGTGAATGGGCGGGGCTTCATTATGCCTCTGACACGCGCGCAGGCTATCAGCTTGCCCGCATGGTCGCGCCCATTCTGGAAGAGGTCTGCAAAGAGCAAATGCTGGATGCCGTGTCCGAGTGGCTCTGAGTGATTATTGATTGAAGGAATTCTGTTATGACAACGACATCCCAGATCGGTCAGGAAAATTACCCCGACTACGACGCGCTTTGGCACCTGAAAACAATCGGCGTTCTGGATCAGGACTATAACCGCCCCGATTTCACGCCGCCTTGCGACACCGAGAAAAAGACACGGGTTGCCGTGATCGACACCTCTGTGGCGGTTGATCACCCGAACCTTGCGCCCGCCATCAACAAGCTGCTTGCCATTGATCTGTTTTCCACACGGCTGGGGGCATTTCCCTATTACGGTGATGTGGACAAGCTTGGCGCGCTTGAACTGAACGCCACCACGCAGGTCGCAGACGGGCTGACGCACAGTTCGCGCCTGCTGGCCGAGTTGAATGACCGGCTATGCCATGGTGAGGCGACACGCATGGGCACGATCCGCCCCGCCGTCGCGCCCGAGTTTTCCGTGCACGGCACAGCCATTGCCGGCCTGGTGGGGGCGCGACCCTGCAAAGTGGACGGCGTCGAAAATTCGCTGATGCTGCCCTATGCAGGCGTCGACCCGACCTGCGAGATCGTTCCGATTTCCACCAACTTCGATCCCGATCCGGAACAGATGATTTTGGCCTTTCTATACGCCGAACTGATCGACGCCGATGTGGTTCTGCTGCCGCGTATCATTCCCGATCCGATCCGCACGCAGCCCGAGCTATCCGCGCATTCTGTGAATGGGCAAGAGCTTGGGCCGTTGGTTGCCCCCTGTCCAGTCACGCCCGAGCAAGAGGCGATGTGGAGCGAGTTGGCCGAACTGATTGTTGCAGTGTCAATGAAGCGCCCTGTTGTCTGTGCCGCAGGAAACGCGAACGAGGAATTTGCCATCTATCCTGCTAATCTGGCGACCGAGCATAACGGCATCATTTCTGTCGGCGCCCTAAATTCAAAGGGGTACCGCAGCGGATATTCGGATGCGCGCAACACGACAGTGATGGCCCCCAGCAACGATTCCGAGGTGTTTGACCGCACCGAAGTGCGTCTGGATGAACAGGACCGTGACTATGATGGTGTCGGGGTTCCGGAAAAGAATTCGAACCACAAATTCTCGTCGTTCGAAATCATCTCGACCGACGTTCCGGGCCGCTTCGGCTATGCCAGCAGCCCGTTTGAAAACGAACTGTCGGACGACACACTGCGTGAATTCGGATCATATTTCTGCCGGTTCGGTGGCACGTCTGCCTCGTCGGCGATTGTTGCGGGCTTCCTTGCTCTGGGCCGGTCATCGGGGAACCTTGGCACCGATGCTGACGGGCTGGCTGCAAAGAACTGGCTGCTGTCGAAATGCCAGGTGGTGAGCGAAGACGACATGCAGCACCGCCTTCCGGTTTGGTCGGGAACACCCTATTTCCCGAACGCGACAGTCTAGGATTTGGGCACTTAACCTCCAGTGCCCAAAGGGGTTCCCAGAATGGCCCCGCCAGCGCCGGCTGATGTCATCTCCCACATCAGCCGGCATTTTTGTTTGCGCTGTACGTTCTTGATCAGCGCGGCTGTGTGGGGAACGTGGTATTTCTCTTCAAATTTGTATTCATCCGAGCGCTCCGCTGCAAGAATGCGCATCTCGGCGATGTATTCAAGGGCATAGCGGTCATGGGCAAGTGTGATCCCAGACCTATCGGTGTGAGATAACAGCGAAGGCGACTGCTACGCCAGATCACTGGGCCCTACGCGCAAAGCCGCGGCCATCTGTCCTGTAATCCGGCCAAAGACCGTGCCGATCATCATACCGCAACCGACCAGATTTCCGTGGCCAAGGATTGATCCCAGCATGGTTTCGCCTTCGGCACACAGATTTTTCGATCTGGGCATATCAACATAACGGCGGCAATTTTCGTCAGTTTGCTGATCAGATAAGCAATAATGACGATTAATTTTATCGAATGGCCGTATAAGGGCGGTTCGTTGATCGGACGAGCCCAGATCGCACAAGGTTTCGACGCCCTTTTCAAAAGGATCAGCTAGCACGACGCCACGGCCATAAGGCTGGCCGCGGATCAGAGAGTTTTCCGCCGCAATGTCCTACGAAAGCCATCGGTCGCAGCTTCAAGGATCACAGCGGATCCTCGTTGCTTAGGGCGCGGTTCCTGAAACGCAAATCCCTGACGCGGACGCGTTGGGCAGCTTGGATGTGGGCGCGGGTGGCGGCTTCGGCGGCTATTGGATCGCGGGCCTTGATTGCGGTCATCATGGCGCGGTGTTCTTCGACGGCGTTGCGGGCGCGTTCCGGTTGGGTCAGTGTTGTTGGCCCCAAAATCATCAGCGCTTTTTGCAGGCCGGTGATGGATTTCGTCAGAAAGCGGTTCTTGGCGGCGTCCAGAAGGGCTGCGTGGAACAGGCGGTTCAGCTTGAACGCCTCGGGCGTGGCACCGGCTTTTTCCAACTCGTTGTTCAGCGCCTCAAGCTCTTCGATTTCGATGTCCGATGCGGCGCGTGTGGCCAGTCGCGCGGCAGTGCCTTCCAACACGGCGCGCATCTCGTAAAGCTCCATCACCTCGGCGTAATCCAGAGTGCGAATGCTGGCGCCCTGGCGGGGGACATGGGCCACCAGCCCGTCAGCTTCCAAATGACGGATGGCTTCGCGCACGGGGGTGCGGGACACGCCCAGCCGGTCGGCCAATTCGGTTTCGCGCAACCGGTCGCCCGCGTTCAGGCGGCCCGCGCGAATGTCATCCAGAAGCTGGCTGTAAACGGACTGTCCCTGCGCGTCCTGCTGGCTGTCGTTTTGGCTGGTCAAACGTCTTATCCTGAATTATGTATCCGGATGAATACAGTTGGATACAAGATTCGTCAAGGAACGCCGAGTGGCCCTAAATTCCCCTACCTCCCAAAGACTTATGACATTGGCCTTTGCCTGCGCCGGTGTCGTGTTCTTTTGGATTCTCGATTTGCCACTGCCGTTTCTGTTCGGCCCCATGTTCGCCTGTCTGATCGCGGCCCTTGCCGGTTTTCGGCTGAAGGGCTTTGGTCAGGTGTCGGTCGCGGCACGCACCATTCTGGGCATCGCCATCGGCGGGTCGATCACCCCTGCGGTCGTGGCGCGCCTGCCGGAAATGGCGCTATCGGTGGCGATTGTGCCCTTCTACATCGCGCTGATCGGGTTGATCGGCGTCCCGTTCTTTCGACGTGTGTGGAAGTTCGACCAACCCACCGCCTATTACGCCGCAATGCCGGGCGGTTTGCAGGACATGGTGATCTTCGGGATCGAGGCAGGGGGCGATGCGCGTGCCTTGTCCCTGATCCACGCGACGCGCGTTCTGATCGTGGTCACGCTCGCGCCGATTTTCCTGACGCAGCTTTACGGCCAAAGCCTGACGAACCCTTTGGGCGTGCCTGCGTCCGAACTGCCTATCTATGAAATGGCGCTGATGGTTGTTGCGGCCTTGGTCGGCTGGAAGGGCGGCGAAAAGCTTGGCCTGTTCGGCGCGTCCATTCTTGGCCCGATGATCGTGGCAGGGGCGTTGTCATTGGGGAACGTCCTGCACGGTCGCCCGCCGGCCGAGGCGATCCTTACCGCGCAGTTCTTTATCGGCTGCGGCATCGGCGTGCATTTCGTGGGCGTGTCGTGGCGCGAACTGTCGCGCGATGTGGCGGCAGGGGCGGCCTACGTTGTGATCCTGTCGATTCTGGCTGCTATCGTGGCCTATGTGGTGACCCATGTCGGGCTGGCCGCAGGAACCGAGGCATTTCTGGCCTTTGCACCCGGTGGTCAGGCAGAGATGACGGTTCTGGCCATCGTGGCAGGCGCCGATCTGGGATACGTCATCGCCCACCACCTAACGCGGATCGTTCTGGTGATCATCGGATCGCCTGTGATCGCGCGGTTGATGCGAAGGCGTTAGGCGTTAGGCGGACAAAGAGGCCGCCATGTGCAGGCTGGCGCGGACCCCGTCCACCAACAACAGGTCTGTTTCGGCCTGAGCCTCGGCCAACAACCCCGCCATGCCCGCGCAACCCAAGGCGATGGCCTTAACACCATCTTCGGATTCGGCCCGTTTGATTTCGGCAATGACCTTGGCGTTGGCGGCTTTGGGGTCGGATTCCAGTTCCAACACAGGCACGTCGCTGGCCCGCACACGGGACAGGTGCGGTGACAGACCGTAAGTGACGATGTTGCTTTCCAAAATCGGAACGGAAACGGCCAAAGTCGTCACCACCGAAAACCGCCCGCCAGCGCAGGCGGCCACGTGGTAGGCGGCTTGCCCGATCCCGATAACGGGGCAGGCGGCGATGTCGCGGGCTTCATAAAGCCCGGTGTCATCAAAACATCCGATGATAATCGCACTGGCCCCTTGGTCAGAGGCTTTCTGAACCAGTTCCAACATGGGCGGTACGGCGGCGTCCCCGTCCTCGGCCCCTTGAATGGAGGGCGGCCCGTAGTGCGATGTCCACGCCTGCACCTCAACTCCGGGCAAGGTGCGTTCCGCCGTGCGCTGCATCGCTTCGGTCATGGCGACGGTGCTGTTTGGGTTGATCAGGACGATCATATCATGCCCTTTCCGGCATCCGATCCGGCGCGGGCCTTCCGCTTGGTGCTGACCCACGTCAGCAACAGGAACGCCCCGATCATGATCAGCGAAAATCCGGTGGTCAGCGTCCCAAGCGCGTATAGCACAGGCGTCGTGACGTTTGTCGTCATCCCGAAAATCTCAAGCGGCAGGGTGTTGTAGCTGCCCGCCGTCAGCAGCGTCCGCGCGAATTCGTCGTAGCTGAGAGTGAAGCCGAACAGCGCCACCCCGATCAGCGAAGGCGCAATGATCGGCAGCACCACGTGGCGGATGGTTTGCCATGACGTGGCCCCCAGATCGCGGGCGGCTTCCTCGTAACTGCTGTCAAAACGGTTGAAGACGGCGAACATGATCAACAGGCCAAAGGGCAGGGTCCATGTCAGCTGCGCGCCAAAGCCCGAGGTTGCCCAGTGCACCGTCATGCCCGACTGGCTGAACATCAATCCGACGCCCAGTGAAATCAGGATCGACGGAATGACCAGCGCCGTGATGATCAGGTAGAACAGGATGTTTGATCCGGGGAAACGGCGGCGGAAGGCAAGCCCACCCATGACCGAGACGACGACGGTTGTGACCATGACCATCAGGCCCAGAACCAGACTGCGGCTGAAGCTGCCCCAGATGTCACCCACGGCCTGTTGTTCGAACAGATCGCGGAACCAGTGCAGCGACACGCCGTTCATCGGGAAGGTCAGGCCACCGCTTGGTCCCTGAAACGACAGGATCGCGATGGTCACGGTAGGCCCATAAAGGAACAGCATGAACAGCGTGAAAAACGCGGCGAGGACATAGAAGGAACGGGAACGGGGCTCCATCTTACAGCTCCTTTCTGATGTCGACGAACCGCAGCAGGATGCCGATCACGATTAACACAGTACACAGCAGTACTACGGCAGTGGCCGAGGCCGAGGGATAGGCCAGCAAAGCCACGTCGTTGGAAATCAGGCGGCCCACGTTGGCCGATTGGCTACCGGACATGAAGCGCACGGTGATAAAGTCGCCCATCACCAGCGTGACCACGAAAATCGTGCCGATCATGATGCCCGGTTTGGTCAGCGGGATGATCACATTCCACAGGATTTGCGCACCATTGGCACCTGCGTCCCGCGCGGCCTCGATCAGGGATTTGTCGATGCGCATCATCGTGTTGAAGATCGGGACGACCATGAACAGCGTGTAAAGATGCACAAAGGCCAGCACGACGGCAAAGTCGCTGAACAGCAGCCATTCCAAAGGCTCGTCAATCACACCCCACGAAATCAGCGTCGAATTGGCGATGCCGTTGCGGCCCAGAAACGGAATCCACGAAATCATACGGATGATGTTCGACGTCCAAAAGGGGATCGTGCACAGCAGAAACAGTGCGATCTGCCAGCGTAGTGTGCGTATGTGGAAGGCTAGGAAATACGCCACGGTAAAGCCGATCAGAAGCGTCGCCGCCCATGTGATCAGTGCGTATTTGAAGGTGTTGAAGAACACCCGATAGGTCACCGAGGACCCGAAAAGGAATTCGTAGTTCTCAAAGACAAAGGCAGGGATGATCGAAAATTCGGTCGCTCGCCAGAAACTGACAATCGCGATCATCGCGATGGGGCACACCAGAAAGACGAACAGCACCGCAACAAGCGGCGATACCATCATCAGGCTTTTGGAATTGGGGGACAGGCGCATCGGTTGGTTGCCAATCATTGTCTTTGATATTCAGGGGTGGGCGTAGGGGCCAGCGGCCCCCACGCCCCGGTCGGTGCCGCAAGGCACCGAAACCATGTCAGATCAGGCCGCGATGAATTCGTTCCACTTGCGGACCATGTACTGGTTTTCGTCCATAACCGCGTTCCAGCAGGCAACCTTGCCCATACGGTCATAGAACGAACCGCCATCACGCACCGCACCTGCGGTTTCCATGACGTCGCCGAACGGGTTGGTGATGTCGCCCTGTGCAGGCTTGCCTTCGAACCAGAAGCCCCATTCATCCTCGGACATATAGTTCTTGGATGTTTCCGGAACGGCCGAGTAATAGCCCTGACGCATCAGGAAGCCGCCGACCCAGCCATCAAGGTACCAGTTGATGTATTCATAAGCCGCGTCGCGTTCGAGGCCGGTCAGCGCCGCCGACATGCCGATGCCGCCACCCCAGCTGCGATAGCCTTCTTCCAGCGGCTGGTAGACGCACGGGATGCCTTTGGATTTCACAGCCGTGATCGCGGGTGACCACATGGACTGGATCACAACCTCGCCCGAGGCCATCAGGTTGACGCTTTCGTCGAACGACTTCCAGAAGGCGCGGAACTGGCCGTTTTTCTTGGCTTCGGTGAAGATGCCAAGGGTCATGTCGATTTCTTCTTTCGTCATGTTGCCCTTGTCGGGGTATTTGTATTCACCCATCGACTCGACCACCATCGCCATGTCCATGATCCCGATGGACGAGATATCAAGGATCGACGCCTTGCCCTTGAATTCGGGGTTCAGAAGTTCGGACCAGTTGTTGATGGGGCGACCGATCAGGTCAGGGCGGATGCCCAGCGTGTCGGCGTTGTAGATTGTCGGGATCAGCGTCATCCAGCCGGATTCATTGTCCACAAACTCGGTGCCGTTCTGACCTTCGACAAAGCCCACTGTGTGCGGCGCGGTGCCTTGGGCAATCTCGCTTTCCGGTGTCAGCTTGCCGCTGCGGAAAATGCCGACGATCTTGTCGTAGTTCTTGATCTTGGACGTATCCATCGCCTGCAGGTTGCCTGTCGGCCAGACCTTTTTGCAGATCCAGTATTCGATGTCGGCGATGTCAAAGCTTTCGGGCTGTGTCGCCGCGCGCTGTGTCACGCTGTCGGAATCCAGCGCCGTCATTTCCAGCGTAAAGCCCAGATCCTCTTTCACCTTGGCGGCAACCTCGTTCAGGTTGGAAACGCCGGTGCCGAACTGGCGCAGGGTCACATCCTTGATGTTCTGCGCCCAGATCATCGGCGCCCCGAGTGTGGAGCCCGCCGCAAGGGCCGTGCCCCCGGCCAGAAGTTCGCGTCGTGTCATTTTGGTCATGTCATACTCTCCTTGTGGGTCTATGCGCTCAGCTTGTGCAGCTGGTCTGTTTCCCAGGTCAGTCCGACGGGATCGCCCGGGTTATTCGGTTGGTCAAAGAAACGGGCGTCAGGCAAAAGCGCGGTGACCTCTTGGTCGCCGGCAATGCGTGCCGATACCGAAACATGGGTGCCTTGGAATTCGATCGCGGTGACGGTCCCGTCGATGGACCCTGCGCCGGGGGCAGACAGCCCCACCGCATCGGCGCGAATGGCATAGGTGCCGTCAGCCAGCGACACCACGTTGTGACCGCCCATGAACCGCGCGACAAAGGCGGTCTTGGGGGTGTTGAACACCTCGCGGGCCGTGCCCGCCTGTTCGATCACCGCGTTGTTCATCACGACAATCTCGTCGGCCAGCGCCAGCGCTTCGTCCTGTCCGTGGGTGACGTGCAGAAAGCTGATCTTCAGTTCCTGCTGCAGCTTGCGCAGCTCGGCGCGCATCTTGATCCGCAGGAACGGGTCTAGCGCTGACAGTGGCTCATCCAGCAGCAACAACTGCGGCCGCGTGATCAGCGCGCGGGCCAGTGCGACACGCTGCTGCTGACCGCCCGACAGTTGATCCGGTAGCCGGTCCGCCAGCGCCGACAGATCCACCAGTTCCAGCATCTCGCCCGCTTTCTTCAGGCGCTCGCCCTTATCGACGCCTTTCATCTTCAGGCTGAAAGCCACGTTTTCCGCAACACTCAGGTGTGGAAACAGGGCATAGCTCTGAAACATCATTGCCGTGCCGCGCTGGGCGGGGGGCAGGTGCGAAATGTCCACGCCACCCAACAGGATCGCGCCGTCGCTGACCGTTTCATGCCCTGCGATCATCCGGAGGGTCGAGGATTTGCCACAGCCCGACGGCCCCAATAGGCACGTGTAGCTGTTCGGACGGAAATGGTGCGAAACGGCGTCTACAGCGATCGTGTCGCCATAGCGTTTCGTGACGGATACGAGTTCAAGCTCTTTGGTATTCAGACTCATGTCGCCTCCTGCGTTGGGACTACAGGAGCGACTTTTTGCGCCGCAGCAAAAATTCAGTGCCAGTGATGTGGGTGGAATCCTGATGTTGCTGAAAATTTCCGCAGAAAAAATTCAATCTGGGTAAATATTGAGCGCAAAACTGTATACAACTTTGAAAAACATCCCGTACAACGTCGCGGTGGGTTGAGTGCACGCGGTGCTTTTGTCAGAACCAAACACAAGGAGACGACATGGACACCGCAGCCGCCAAAACCCAATCAGCAAGACCTGCTCAGCCCTTGGCTGAGGACGTGACCCGCGCCCTGACGCTGGCCATCCACGAACACCGTATCAAGCCGGGGATGAAGCTGGGCGAGGATGAGCTGGCCGATATCTATGGCGTGTCCCGCACGGTCGTCCGCTCTGCGCTTCATGCGCTGGCCCATGTCCAATTGGTGGATATTCAGCGCAACCGCGGGGCTTTTGTCGCCCAGCCAACCCTGCGCGACGCGCGCGAGGTGTTCGAGGCTCGCGAACTGCTGGAACCGCGCATCGCCCGTATGGCCGCCGCCAAAGCCACGCCAGACGATGTCGCCCTGTTGCAGCAGCACATCCATGACGAACACACCGCACTGGCCGAGGCTGATCATGGCCGCGCTCTGCATCTGTCCGGCCAATTCCACATCGAAATCGCCCGCATCGCCGACCAACAAACCATCGCGGCCTTTGTCGAAAGCCTGATTTCCCGATCCTCACTGATCATCGCGCTTTATTGGCGTCGCGAAAGCGCACTGTGCGAAAAACACGCACATCATGAACTGGTGCAGGCCATCGCGGATGGAAACGGGGATAAGGCCGCCGATCTGATGCGCTCGCATCTGGTCGACCTGCATTCCGCGCTGGACCTGCGCGAACAGGACGAAGCACCACGATCCCTGAAAGACGCACTGCTTTAATCGGGTCGGCCACACCCGTACCTAATGGCAACTTGTCGGGCGTTCCGTTGGCCTCTACCTTTGGTCAGACCGGAACAAGAGCCGAAGCAAGACGCGTGAACCCCAGCACTTCCAGATCAAAGCCGCGCCACAACACGCGCCTGACGCCTTTTTCACTGCTGATGGCCTTGGCCGCGCTGCTGATGACGGCCAATGCCGCCTTTGCCCATGACGTCACCCCCGGTGATGCGGGCTATATCCAAGAGATTTGGGGCGTACATATCGTGCCCTTCATCTATCTTGGCGCCAAGCACATGATCACGGGTTATGACCACATCCTGTTCCTGCTCGGCGTGGTGTTCTTCTTGTACCGGATGAAGGATGTCGCGCTTTACGTCAGCCTTTTTGCGCTGGGTCATTCGATCACCATGCTGCTGGGCGTTTGGTATGGTTGGGGCATCAACGCCTATATCATCGACGCCATTATCGGCCTCTCCGTCGTCTATAAGGCGCTGGATAACCTTGGCGCGTTCCAGAAATGGCTGGGGGTCCAACCCAACACCAAGGCCGCAACGCTGATCTTCGGTCTGTTCCACGGCACGGGCCTTGCGTCGAAAATCATCGACTACCAGATCGACCCCGAGGGCCTTCTGGCCAACCTTCTGGCCTTCAACGTGGGCGTCGAGATCGGCCAAATTCTGGCGCTGTTCGTCATTCTGATCGTAATGGGCTACTGGCGGCGCAGCCCTCGGTTCATGCAACAAGCCACCTACGCCAACTGGATCATGGTCGTGCTCGGCCTTCTGCTGACCTATCAGCAGATCACCGGCTACCTCGCCAGCACCTAAGAACAGGAGGATTCCATGCACAACGCACCCAAGCCGAACCTCGAAGATCTGCCCACCAAAGCGCAACTTCGTCGGTCTTCCATCGTCGCTGGCATCGGCGCGGTCGCCATCGGCGTGATGGTTTATATGCCTGCGGAATTGGGCAAGGATCCAACCGGCGTCGGCACGCTTCTTGGCCTGACGGAAATGGGCGAGATCAAACAGCAACTCGCCGCCGAGGCCGCAGCAGACGCGGAATTGCACACACCGGATCAGTCCTCTTCGCTGATTGACGATCTGATGGGCTTGTTCGTTTCGTCAGCCTACGCCGAAGAGGCATGGACGGACGAGATCACCTTCGTCCTTGATCCCGGTGCGTACATCGAAATCAAAGCCACGATGGAGGAGGGCGCGACGCTCTATTATTCATGGGTGGCAGACGGTGGCCGGATCAACTTTGATCTGCACGCCCACGCAGATGGTCAGAACGTGACCTATGAAAAGGGCCGCGGCAAAACTTCGGGCGCGGGCAGCTTTGAAACGCCCTTCGCGGGCAACCACGGCTGGTTCTGGCGCAACCGCGACAAATCCGAAGTGACCGTCACCCTGCAACTGCGTGGCGACTACAGCGCGATTGTGCAGGAAGAATGATGTGAAAAGGCGGGCTCACTCCGCCTTCCCATCCTCAACCAGTTTGCTTTTCTTTTCGCGGTAGCTTGACGGGCTGGCGCCGATAAAGCGTTTGAACATGCGGCTGAAAAAGTAGGGGTCGGAAAAACCAAGCTCTGCGGCCACAGCCTTCACCGGCAGGCCCTGACCCAGACGGTTGGCGGCAAATTCCATGCGTTTGAGTTCGCGGAACTTCTGCGGGGTCATGCCGATCCGGTCGCGGAACGCGCGGCGGAAATAGTCGGGGTTGTAGGGCACATTCGCCATGGTTTCCTCGACCACCGATCCCAGTGGGTCCGCCGAAAGGTGGGTGGCGACGAACATGATGTGCATGGACAGCTGGTCTTGTGAATCCTCGATGGCCTCGTTCGATTTCCAGCCCAAAAACGCGTCTTCCAAATAGGCCAGCAACAGAACCATAAACTGGTGATGCTGTGCCAAAGTGGTCGAGGTCGGGGTGGCCGACGCGCGGTAGTGCTGTACCAGCGGGCCCAGTGCCTCCCAATCGCGCAGGCGCACTTTGCGGTGCAAATCCATCTGCGACACCACATTGCCGCGCCCGAAAAGGTCCAGCGTAAAGTGCTGTGCGACACCGGTGTAAATGTCATCGCCACCGCCGTGCTGACCACGAAACCGCGTGTAGGCGGGTATCAGCAGCGCATCGCCCGGTTCAACGGTGATCTCTTCTCCGTCGATGTGATAAAGCCCCCGTCCCGTCAGGCAGATGATCAGGTCATGCACGGGGTTCAGCTTGTCGATGCGCCACGCGGGACCGTGGTGCATCCGGATCGTCGAACGGGCCAAACGCAGCGATAGCGACCGCATTGGCATAAGGGAAAGCGGAAAATCTACGGTTTTGTCCATCTTTTTGTCTGTAGCTGACATTTAGTCGGGCTGGCAAGGCGATTTACTGTGCTTTCAGGGAATCAATACGTGGTCCGCACCGAAAAGGATGGACCTTAGGGAGGCAAATAAGCATCCATTTGACCTGTGCATTGTCATTTTGCGCAGGAAGAGGGGCGGCTTGATCTATAAACACATGAACTATTTCGAACACGCGTATACCAGCGGTGCGTCCGCCTCTTACGTGACACCCCACTGCGCCTTCAGCGCCCCGCAATGCGGGCCAACGCACGGGGGCGCGGATCATGGGCGGTGACAGTAAGTATCTGGGGCTGTGGTATGTTTCGCCCTACATCATCGGTTTGCTGCTGTTCACAGCCTTTCCGTTCCTTGCCTCGTTCTACCTGAGCTTCACGGATTACGATCTGCTGTCGACGCCTGAATGGGTCGGCATGAAGAACTATGAAAAGCTGTTCACCCGCGACCGGACGTTCGACAAGTCGCTGAAGGTGACGCTGATCTATGTGTTCACGACCGTTCCGCTGAAACTGGTGTTCGCGCTGTTCATCGCGGTGGTGCTGAACTACCGGCTGAAGGCGATCAACCTCTTCCGCACGGCATACTACGTGCCGTCGATCCTTGGCGGATCCATCGCGATTGCGGTTCTGTGGCGTTATATCTTTGCCGACACCGGCCTTGTGAATATGGGCCTTGCGCTGTTCGGCGTTGAACCGATCAACTGGTTCGGCGATCCAAATACGGCACTTTTCACCATCACGCTGCTGCGTTGCTGGCAATTCGGTTCGGCCATGGTCATCTTCCTTGCGGCGCTGCAATCGGTGGACAAATCGCTATACGAAGCGGCCGCCATCGACGGTGCAGGCCAGTGGCAGATTTTCCGCTACATCACCTTGCCGCTGATCACGCCGGTCATCTTCTTCAACCTGATCATGCAGACCGTACAGGCGTTTCAGGAATTCAACGGCCCCTACATCATCACCGAAGGTGGTCCGCTGAAAAGCACATACCTGCTGCCGCTGTATATCTACGACGAAGCGTTCAAGAGCTTTGACATGGGCTATGCCTCGGCCATCGCTTGGGTGCTCTTCGTGATCATCATGGTTCTTACACTCATCGCGTTCTGGTCCTCGAAAAAGTGGGTCTACTACGCTGGCGACAAGAGGAGCTGAGCAATGGTGTCCTATTCCGAATTGCCCAACCCCGCCCACAACACCGGCGACGCGCCGACCCAGTTGGAAATCAAACTGCGCCGCAAAGCCCGCATCAATTCAGCGCTGCGATATACAGTGCTGGCGGTCATCGGCCTGATCATGGTCTATCCGCTGATCTGGCTGGTGGGGGCGTCGTTCAAAACGAACTCTGAAATGTTCTCGTCGCCCGGCTTCTGGCCCAGCGAACCCACGGTTCAGGGCTATATCGACGGCTGGAAAACCTCGACACCCTACACCTTCGGACATTTCTTTCTGAACTCGCTCTGGATCATCATCCCGAAAACCATCGGCACGGCGATTTCTTGTACGCTGGTGGCCTACGGCTTTGCCCGCTTTGACTTTCCGGGCAAGAACATCCTGTTCGCCACGGTGATCGCGACGCTTCTGTTGCCCAACGTTGTCACACGCATTCCGCAGTACCTGCTGTTCCGTGACATCGGCTGGCTGGACAGCTTCCTGCCGCTGTGGGTGCCGTCTGCGATGGCGGGGGATGCGTTCTTTGTCTTCATGGTGATCCAGTTCCTGCGCGCCATCCCGCGCGACATGGAAGAGGCCGCACGTGTGGACGGCGCGACCACCCTTCAGACGCTGATCTTTATCGTTGTTCCGATGCTGATGCCTGCGCTGATTTCGGTGTGCCTGTTCCAGTTCATGTGGACCATGAACGACTTTCTGGGGCCGCTGATCTACATCAGCTCGGTTGAAAAATACCCTGTCAGCCTCGCACTTAAACTGTCGATCGACACAACCGAAGCCTTCGCCTGGAACCAGATCCTCGCCATGTCCGTGCTCGCGCTGACACCGTCGCTGGTCGTGTTCTTCATGGCTCAGAAATACTTCATCGAAGGCATCTCTACCGGGGGGGTCAAAGGCTAATGGCCGAGCTTCAACTCAAATCGCTGGAAAAAACCTATGGCAACGGGTTCAAGGCCGTTCACGGCATCAACCTTGAGGTCAAGGAAGGCGAATTCATGGTGCTGGTCGGCCCGTCCGGCTGCGCCAAGTCCACAACACTGCGGATGATTGCAGGGCTGGAAACGGTCACAGGCGGTGAAATCCGCATCGGCGATCAGGTGGTCAACGATCTGGTGCCCGGCAAGCGCGGCATCGCGATGGTGTTCCAGAACTACGCGCTTTATCCGCATATGAAAGTGCGCCGGAACCTGTCCTTTGGCCTGCGCCTGAAACGCCAGCCCAAGGACCAGATCGAACAGTCCACGCAGGTCGTGTCCAACATCCTTGAGATTGAGGAACTGCTGGACCGTCTGCCGAAACAACTGTCCGGCGGTCAGGCCCAGCGTGTGGCGCTGGGGCGTGCGTTGATCAAGGAACCGGACGTGTTCCTGTTCGACGAACCGCTGTCCAACCTTGACGCCAAACTGCGCGCCTCGATGCGGGTGCGGATCACCGATCTGCACAAACGCCTGCGATCCGAAGGCCGCCCCGCGACAGTGGTCTATGTGACCCACGATCAGGTCGAAGCGATGACCATGGGCGACCGGATTTGCGTGATGAAAGACGGCCACATCATGCAGGTGGCCGATCCTGCGACGCTCTATGAACGCCCTGCAAACGCCTTTGTGGCGGGCTTCATCGGTATGCCGGAAATGAACCTTGTGCCTGCTGTTCTTAGCAGCAACGGCGCCGCCCGTCTGACCCTTGCCGGACAAACCATCATGGCAGGACCAGACCTGACAGCACGCCTGCAAACCGCAGACGGGGCTGTCACCTTGGGCATCCGCCCCCAGCACCTTGAAGTGCTCGAAGACGGAGCCGCAGAGGCGTTCAGCGGAACGATCTCGAACCTCGAATTCATGGGGCACGAGGTCAACGTTCACGCCCGTGTTGGTGACGCGACATTCGTCGCCGTCGTGCCGACCGAACGTTTCGACACCACCCTGCAACGTGGCGACAAAGTGGGCCTAAGACCCATCGCGGCACGTCTGCATCTTTTTGATCCGGAGACCGGCGAAAACGTGTCGCTGGCTGACCAGAATTCATAATCGTCCAGGGAGGAAACTGACGATGAAACTGACTGTATTGGGACTTGCCCTTGCCACAACCGCGCTTGCGGGCGCGGCCTCTGCTGCCGACCTGCGCATGAGCTGGTGGGGTGGCGACAGCCGTCACGCGGCGACGCAAGAAGGCATCAAGGTTTGTGGCGATAAGTACGGCCACACCGTTAAGCCTGAATTCACCGGCTGGTCCGGTCACTTCGAAAAGGTCGCGACCCAGATCGCAGGCCGGACCGAGGCCGACATCATGCAGATCAACTGGCCGTGGCTGCCGATCTTTTCGGCCCGTGGCACAGGCTTTGCCGATCTGAACGAACTGTCCGGCACAATCGATCTGGGCCAGTGGTCGGCGGACCAGCTGGCAGCGGGTACGATGAAGGGCAAGCTGAACGGCCTGCCGGTGTCCACAACAGGCCGTCTGTTCGTGTTCAACAAAACGACCTTTGACAAAGCGGGTGTTCCGCTGCCCACCACGTGGGACGAGCTGATCGCAGCTGGCCCTGTGTTCAAGGAAAAGCTGGGCGACGATTACTTCCCGTTCGAGGCAACCAAGCTGGACGCGACGCTGATCGTCACGCTGTACGGCACGCAGAAAACCGGCAAGCCGCTGATCGACCCGGAAACGAACAAAATCCTGTGGTCCAAAGAAGAACTGATCGACGCGATCAACTTCTACCAGACGCTGGTCGACAACCACGTGATCAACAACTGGAAGGCCGCGCAGGCATCGGGCGTCAAGGCGCTGCACGAAGATCCTGCATGGGCCAAGGGCAAGATCGCGGGCACCTACCAGTGGGATTCCACCTACTTCAAAATCAACGATCCGCTGGAAGATGGTCAGGAACTGGCCTACGTCGATCTGCTTAGCCAGAACGGCCAGCAGACACCGGGCATCTACCGCAAGGCATCCATGGTCTTCTCGATCTCGGCCAATTCCGAGAACAAGGAAGCCGCCGCACAGGTTCTGAACTGCCTGCTGAACGAACCCGAAGGCATCGCGGCCATGGGCACCGCCCGTGGTGTGCCGTCTTCGACCGCCGCGCGTGAACAGCTTCTGGCCAACGACGCCATCAAGCCGGTTCAGATCGAAGCGCAGGCCAAGGTTCTGGCAGCCGCAGGTCCGGCGATCCACCCGTTCATGGAGCATCCCGACGTCCGTTCGGCGATGCAAGACAATCTCGAGCTGTTTGCCTACGGCGAAGTGGATGCCGAAACGGCAGCGGACGAGATGATTTACGGCATCGAAGAAGCCTTGGCTGACATCGACTCGTAATCCTCCTGACGGGGCGTCTGCTGTCCTCTAATCCGCAGACGCCCCGCCTTTTCGAACAATGGTTTGTCTATGAGCGATCTTCGCGTTCTCCAGCTGTCTTCGCGGACAGCAAGTCTTTTGCTGGCTCCGGGCGGCGCACGCTATGCCGTGCCGGTTCCGATCAGTTGGCAGCTTAGCTGTGGTGACAAACCCTGCGCGTCGGGTAAGGCCACTGTGGCCCCGCTGTTTTTCGAAAACCTGACGCCGGATACCGAATATTGCCTGACCACGCCGCTGGGGCGTCTGTGTTTCCGCACGCTGAAATGCGCCGGTCTGGTGGATGCGCGCAACTTCGGGGCCGATCCCCGCGCCGCCGACAACACCGCCGCGATCCAGCGCGCGATTGATGCCACGCCCGAGGGCGGTACGCTGCGCATTGCACCGGGCCGCTACACCATTGGGCCGATTTTCCTGAAACCGCGCATGACGTTCTATCTGCCCGAAGGGGCCGAGCTGAACGCCCATGGCGATTGGTCCAACTGGCCCATCCTGCCCGCGCGCGACGACACAGGCCGCCCGCTGTCCAGTTGGGAAGGCTTGCCAGAAGCCGCCTTTGCCGCGCCGGTTACAGCCATCGACTGCCACGGTCTGATCCTGACGGGCAGGGGCGTAATTGACGGCGGTGGTGACAGGGGCGATTGGTGGTCGTGGCCCAAATCCACCCGCCGCGATGCCCGTCGCCCGCGCACGCTGTTTCTGGCATGGTCGGACGATATCCAGATCTCTGGCTTGACCATCCGCAATTCGCCCAGTTGGACTGTTCACCCCTTCCGCTGCGACCGGCTGACGGCCTCGGCCCTGCACATCCAGAACCCTGCTGACAGCCCGAATACCGACGGTCTGAACCCCGAAAGCTGCTGTGACGTGACCCTGACGGGTCTGCATTTCAGCGTGGGCGACGACTGTATCGCGGTGAAGGCCGGAAAGCGCGGCGATCAGGGGCAATCCGACCACTTAGCGCCGACCACGGGCCTGGCCGTCACCCACTGCCTGATGGAACGCGGACATGGGGCCGTCGTCCTCGGCTCGGAAATGTCCGGCGATATCACCGGTGTCACTATCACAGACTGCACGTTCGACCGCACCGACCGCGGCCTGCGCATCAAAACCCGTCGTGGACGTGGCGGGCGCGTCGCCAATGTGGTGATGGAGCGCGTGGACATGACCTATGTGGACACACCCGTTGTCGCCAACGCCTATTACTTCTGCGATCCCGACGGCAGCGATGATTGGGTGCAATCCCGCAAACCTGCGCCGGTCACCGAAAAAACGCCCGCGATCGACAATATCCTTGTCCGCAACGTGACGGCCAAGATGGCCAAACTGGCGGGTGCCGCGATGCTGGGCCTGCCCGAAAGCCCGATCACCAATGTGCGGTTGGAATATTTCTCGGTCACGTTCGACCCCGATGCCGAACCTGCCGAACCCCTGATGGCCGAGGGCCAGACGCCCGTCCGCCACATCCCCATGATTGCCGAAAATACTCAGGTCACGGGTGAACCCCTGTGCGCCGAACCTTTGAAGGACCCCATCCTATGTTGATCGATTTCTTTGATGCCTTCGCCCGCGACTACCACGCCTACAAACGCGGGACGTGGTGCTATGAGGATGGTCTGCTCTATCGCGGTCTGCAGTTCCTGTCCGAGGCAACAGGCGATCCGCGCTGGGAAGCGCATCTGATGCGTTTGATCAACGAACAGGTGCAGGACGGCCCCGAAGGCGCGACACTCTTCGGCTATGATCCGGCCGAGTTCAACGTCGATCACGTGCTGTCCGGCCGGTCGCTTTTGTATCTGCATGAAAAAACGGGCGAGGCGCGGTGGCTGTCGGCGGCGGGGCATCTGCTGACCCAGTTGAAAAACCATCCCCGCACCAAATCCGGCGTCTATTGGCACAAGCTGAAGTACCCCTGGCAGGTCTGGCTGGATGGCCTGTACATGTGGGCGCCGTTCCAGATCGGCTATGGGCAGGAAACAGGCGACGACGCTTTGGTTGCAGACGCGTTGCAGCAGGTGTCGACCGCCTTGGACATGACCTACAATGCCAGCACCGGCCTTTACGCCCACGCCGTTGACGAAGCCCGCCTTCAACCGTGGGCCGATGCGCAGACCGGCCACAATCCGGCCCATTGGTCGCGTGCGGTGGGTTGGCTGGCGATGGCGCTGGTCGATATCCGCGAACTGGTTGGTGCCGCGCGGTTTGAACCGCTTGAAGCCCGCACACGCGGCCTTTTGAAGCGCACGCTGGACCTGCGCCAGCCGTCGGGGCTTTGGCTTCAGGTCATGGATCAGCCCGATCTTGCGGGCAACTACGGTGAAAGCTCGGCCTCGGCGATGTTTGTCTATGCCTTGCAAAAAGGCAGCGCGCTGGGCCTGTGCGATGCGCCCTCTGATCTGATGGATAAGCTGACCGCTGGGGTCATGAAGCAGGGCGCGAACGGCCCCGAGATGGCCGAGATGTGCGAGGTCGCAGGCCTTGGCTATTACGAAAGCCGCTTCCGCGATGGCAGTGCCGAATACTACGTGTCGGAAAAGGTCGTTTCGGATGACGTCAAAGGCGTCGGGCCGATGATGATGGCCTATGCGGTGTCGTTGGAACTGGAAGGTCAGCGCATGCCGTCAAAGGTCAGCGCCTAAGCCTTCATGAAACCGGTTAACCCCGAATTGACCGACGAACAGGCCGCGCTGTTCATTCGCGACAGGGTGCTGTCCCGCGCGGGCGCGACGCTCGCGCCTGACGACCTGCCTTGGTCCCCTGCATGGGGTGCGTCGCCCGATTGGGTGATGACGGTCGGGGTGACGGGATCGGACCACAAGACCGTCCAATCCGCCGTTGATGCCGCGATCATGGCTGCTGTGGCCGATGGGCATGGCGGACTGGCCGAGTTGCGGCTGGCCGAGGGGCAGTTTGATGGGCTGGTCTATTTGCCCAACGTGCAGATCGGGGATGACGCATTGCGGTTCCGGATCACCGGCGCGGGGCAGGGCAGGACGGTTCTGACCGCCGCCATCGATGCGGAAATGCCGGGGTCGGAATACCGCGCTCGTTTCGCGGCGCAATTCGCGGCCTCCCCCCTACCTGTGCAGGTCCTGTATGAACAGATCGCGGATCTGGATAAGCTGAGCACGGCCAATGCCTCGGTCCTGCGGAACGAAGCGGTGGGCACCTGCCTTCAGGGCCTCAGCATCCGCAATACCTACAACTGCGACCGCGATGCTGCTGCCGAAGGCGATGCGAAAAACGCGCAAGGTCAGTATCTTAGCGGGCAGCATCAGGCAGTAGCGCTTTTGTCTTTGGGCGACGGGCTGGCTGTGCGCGACGTGGCGCTGCACAGTTTTCAGGACACGCTGTATTTGCAATCCCGCGAAGGCCGCATCACCCGCAGCGCCTTTGAAAGCTGCCTGATCGAAGGCGATGTGGATTTCATTTTCGGGCAGGGCACCGCCCATTTCCAAGGCTGCACCATCCGGTCCTTGGGAAGTCGCAAAGCCCAAAGCTGGGCCACCGCCCCCAGCACAAGGATGCAGGTGCCCTATGGTTTTGTATTTAACGAGTGTCACTTCACCCATGATGGCGCGGGCGATATCGCAGGCGGTCAGGTTCTGTTGGGCCGGCAATGGTTCGAAGCCGTGCGCGCGACCCCCTATGGCACCCCGCCTGATCCTGACTTCCGCGTCAATCTGGGCCCTGTGTCGATCCTGTCCGAAGACGGCAACACCATCAGCCGCCAGACGTTAGAGTCGGTTGGCAAATGTGTGCTGCTCAACTGTCGTATATCCTCAGAATACAACCCTTTATCCCCATGGGGGCCATGGTGTGGCGGGCATTGGGACCGTGGGGGACAGTATCATCCGGCCCCGTGGCATCCCCGCTATAGGCCGGTGCAAAGCGGGCTTTCCGACCTGCGATATCACCTTAATTCATGGTTGCAGGCGCAAGGGGCGACCTACGCAAAAGTAGAATCACCCGAGCCATGGTTGGGCTGCTTTCAGTGCCATTTTGAACGGTGAATTCGGGCGGAAAAGAGCGCCTGCCAAGAAAATACGCATTTTCTCTACTTAAATTTCTATCGGGCAGATATTTCTCCTACTGCTCTGTAAATAAAGCGATTTTCCGGGCATCTTGCATCATGGGTGCGTGATGTGAATGGCGGTTTTTCGCGAATGGCCTTTCGTTTGACTGGACGCATTCAAAATCGGCTGTCATCGTAAAGGTATTTTAGAAGCCATTGTTTTTTACACCTATCATTTTGCATCAAGGGGGTAATTGTGACCGTCCTGGCATTAAGCACTTTCGGTGAACCGTCCGCACGACTTGCGGACAACACTGCCTTAAGGTTCCCGACCGAAAAATCACTTGAACTACTATTGCTCGCGGCGCTTGCGCCGGGGCAGGAACTGACCCGAAGCGAGGCCGCCTTTGCGCTTCGATCCGAGCATTCCGAAGGTCTGGGGCGCAAAGCGCTGTCGACCGATCTTTGGCGCCTGCGGTCGGTTTTTGACAATGCAGGGCTGCCAAGCACCGATATTCTGGAAACCAGTGGACGCAGCATCGCCTTGCGTCAGAATGCACCGATTTTTGTCGATGCCCTGTTTCTGGAACAGGTCTGGGGCGATCTGCGCAACACGCCACCGCATGAGATTTCCAAAGCAGATGCGGACCGTATGCGGCGGGCCATTGCGCTTTATCACGGGGATTTTGCCAAGTCGCTCGATCAGGAATGGTGCTTTCTCTATCGGGAAAAGCTTCGTTCCAAACACATGGCGTTGATGACGCTTTTGATGGATCACGAAGCCGCCAAGGACAATTGGCAGGCGGGTCTGCGATGGGCGGATCGGTTGCTGGAACTTGATCCTTTGCTAGAGCACGCGCATCGAACGGCGATGAAATGTCACTTTCTGATGGGCAACCGCGCCAGCGCGATCCGGCAGTTCAGCGCATGTCGCGATATCCTTGAACAGGAATTGTCAGTACCGCCCTCGGACGAAACGGAACGCATGTATCGGGGGCTGATCCACGTCACTGTCGACGACCCTGCGCGGCCCGTCAAAGACCGTGTGACACAGTCGCTGTCGCTAAGCCCCGCGCCGGTGGCCAAGGGGCAGGTGCGCAGCGAACGGCCCATCACAGACCAGCTGTCTATGGCGCTGGGGTCACTGGATGCAGCGCGCAGCCTTGTGGCCAATGTCGACAGGCGCCTGAGGCAACCAAGTAGCTGAGAATAAATCTTCTTCTTTCTGAAAAGCCCGCCACAACGGCGGGTTTTTTGCGTTTTCCGACCTCTCACAGCTTTGCGAGAGTTTTGTGAGACTTTGGTGAGCCTCGTGTCAGAGGCGGTCTGCAAAGTGGGGTCGAATCGTCATGCCTCAGCAGGAGATGAAATGTGCAGGCCTTCCGCTTTGTTGTCGTTTACCGCAGCGAGCCTGCAACACGGGGCGATGCCTCGGACGAAACCTGGCGTGGCTGGGTCGAGCAGGTTTTCCCCGACACAGGCGACAAGCCGGCACGACAGTTTTTCCAGAATCCCGACGAATTGGGCGGGATCATAGAAGATGCAGTTGGCCAGACCCATGAATGATCTTTCCCCCATGATCGACCTTGACCGGACACGCGCCAACATGCGCCGCTTCGGGACATCGGAAGACCAGTCAGGCGGCAACGTGTCGGGGGGCATGTCGGCTAGCAGTTATCGTGACCGCGATATGATGCCGATCAGGCCGATGTCTGCGCCAGTTCCTTCAAGCGCTGTCCCTTCAAACCCGGTACCAGTGAACCCCGTTGCGGCACCCGTAAGGGCAACGCCACAGCCGCAAAGATCTGTGGCCGATCCCGACTGCAACGGGTCTTTCGAAGATCTGGACGCCGCCCCGCTGAACCTGTCGTCCGAGCCCCCCGCAGAGCCAGCTACGCCACCTGCACCTGCACCCGAGGATGTCGCACCGGCAGAGCCTGCCACGCCACAGCCGCAGGCGTCTCTGTCGCTGACACCCGCCGTCATGCGCCGGATCATTCTGGCCGCCACGACCGCTCCGAACGCCGCACCGGCCTTTGGTCGGGCGCAGGCGAATATCGGCGGGCGGGGCCTGTGTTTCGGCATCGGGCGTTTCTGCCAGATCGACGGATCGCTGGGCGTCTATCTGCAAGCCTGCAAAGACGAAGACTCTGCGGCCTTTGCGGCCAGACTCACCCTGAAGGATCAGGACCTGTCCGAACAGCTTTTGCAGGTGTGCACGTCAGACAGCGAAAGCGGGCGGATGGCACCTGTGGGCGGACAAGAGCTTTGGTCACGCGACTGGATCGCTGTCTTCAAAGAAGCCGCCAAACATCCGGCCTTTCAGGATATGCAGTTCCGCGCGGCGGCCGAAACGCGCCTGATCCCCTTGGTTGATGTGGCAGATCAGATGAACATGACCAGCGAACGGGCGCTTGCGATGATCGTTGATCGTGCCGTTCAAACCGGCGTTGCCGCGACCGAGGCGCTGATCCGGTCCAATCTGTCTGCCGGAAACGGCACCCGCCAGAATATAGCGATGCTGGCCGGTCTTGCCGCCGCCGGCGATCTGCCCGGACGCGCCCCGCAATTGGCGGTGGAAAGCGGCCCCTCTGACGCCCCCTTATCCCTGAAGCCCGAGATGGAGTGACCTTGCGCCATGACCCATAGCCCCCATCCCGCAAGTGCCCAGGATTTGGCCGCCGCCCTGCATCAAAGCGCGGCGTTTCGTGCGCTTCCCATGGCCGAGCAGGAAAAGATGCGGGCGCAGGCGGCCAAGGTCTTTGGCTATCTTGAACACGGGCAGGCCGCCGCCCGACCGATGGCCGATCCGCTGCCCCCTGGTACGGGTGCAGGTGGCCAGCCTCAGGACCCCGCCAACCCCGACGTGATCCGCCGCGCCGGTCCGGCGACCCAGAACATGCTGGAAAGTATCGCGTTTCCCGATTTCGTCGCCTCGCTGATCCAGGGCACGTTTCAGGCGATTGTTGACAGTTCGATCCAGCAGATGGAGGCCTACAGCCAGTTGCTGGCTTCGGTTTCGAAAACCGTCGACCAGTTTATGGACGAACACATCACCGATGATATGGCGCGGGATCATCTGGCCGATAACTACGGCTCGGTTTTTCAGCGCGAGGTGACAACCACAGGTCCGAAACTGGGCGTGGCACCGCCACCGCCGTCGGGCAGCAGTTCGCCCCTGCCGAATTTCTTGCAAGACCTAGGATTCACCGACAGCAGCGACATCGACGAACCCGCCCTGAACGAGGCGGTCATTCCCGCCGTCAAACGCACCTTGGCTGAAACGCGGCACCAGTCGCTGGCGACCATGGTCATGATGGGCATGAACCGCATCGTCGTCGACGAAGGTGAGATCAACGCCAAACTGATTTTCAACGTGGATGCGTCTGAAAGCACCACGATGAATTTCGACGATAACAAGCCGACGAACTGGACCTTGGCTGGCACCGCTGGCCGCAATGCGTTCGGGGCGTCGGGGCTGGTTGTGACAACGACCAATCTGAATACCCAGTCCGATATTTCCGTGCGTGCGGAACTGACCGGCGAAGTGCGGATCAAGTTCAAATCCGATTACTTCCCGATGGAGCGTTTTGCCGACAGTCAGGCCATTCAGTTGATCAATAATCACGCAAAGCCCTTCCCGTCGCAGAACGGCCAGACCGTCGAAGGCACTGCGACCGAACAAACGCCGGTTTCCTCGGTTCCGATCCCTGAAACACCGCAACTGCCCGGTGTCTCAAGCCAGTCGCTGTCGTCCTCCCGCGATAGCGGCTGGGGTGATCCCAACAGGGGAGGCCGCTGATGTCGCTTCGCCCTGAACTTCACGTCACGCTGACCCAGATCCTCGATGCGCTGGACGGCCCCGAGATCGAGGGCGCGCCCATCACAACCGAGGCGCATCTGGATGCCGCGGTCGAGGTCAGCTTTGGCTGGCGTGACGGGGCGTTGGTGGCGGATGTGGCCCCCCCGGCCAGCCGGTTCGTGTCGGGCATTCAGAACCCTGTTCAACGCATGATCATTTCGGCCCACCGCGTGCCGGTCGAGGCCCGCGAAACAGCGGAGGACGCGACATGAGCGCCGCCGCACCGATCGAAGATTTCCTCGAGGCGATCACCGCCCAGTTGGACAAAACGCAAGACAATCTGCGGCTGAAGGCGGTGAACCGTCCGCTGACCTTTGCGCTGAAGGATTTCAGCATCGATCTGTCCGTTTTCGTGGAAATGGACCGCGACGGTCAGGTGCGGCTGCGCCCCTCGGGGCCGAATGAATCCGGTGCCAGCGTGATCAAGATCGGCTTCACCACAATCACCCGCCCGATGATTGAGGAAAACACAATTTCGATGGAAATGACGCAAAGCCCGTCGCTTGAGGATGCCGGCTTTGCGCCTGACGAAAGCAAACAGTTGCAGCGTCTGGGTGTGCGCAATCTGGCCCAGTTGGAAAAGCTGCGCCAGCGGACGGACGAAGACTCGGTCGCGCAATTTGCCGGTCTGGACAGTGGCGTTCTGCGTCAGCGGTTGCAAAAGGCGCGTCCGCGCATCGACCTTGTCCAGATCGGGCGCAAGGAAACGCCACTGCCCGCAGCAAACGGCCCGCGCACGCCCGAGGTGTCGCTGCGCAGCGGCCAGTCAAAACTGCGCCTGCGGGGCCGTCGCCTGACCGAAGCGGGCGAAAGCCCTGTCGCCAAGCTGGACGGTAAAACGCTTCCGATCCGAAGCTTCAGTCAAAGCCACATCGATGTGGAGCTGGACGGGCTGACAGGTGGTCTGTTGGAGCTCGAACTGCCCGGCGGCACGGTCGAGGCGCTTTCACTGATGATGGAGCCGGACACGGACACAGACACCCCGCCAACGGACAGCGGCGCGGGCTGGTCCGATCCGGATCGTGACGAGGTGGAGGATCAATCATGACCCACCACGGCATGACCACGGGCCGCGTTCTGGCCAAGCTTTGCGAATGTCCCGAACATGTGCCTTCGCATCTGGATGTGATCGCGGGCGCGGCGCGTCCCATGGGGCATATCGACAACAACAGCCTCGATCGCTGCATCCATCACCATGCGGGCGCGATGCAGGTGCGCCGCGTCTATCACGCGGCCGAGTCGCTGATGCACGAAGGCACGCGCTGCAAATGTTTCGATGACACGGAAAAAGCGCTGGGGATGGATCGTGTCGTGGCGCTGGATATTCCCACATCCGCCCGCGCTGCCGATCTGGCGCACGATCTGAACCAACGTGATGACGTGGAATGGGCCATGCCCGAACCGATGTCTTTCGCCCCTATGGACATCACGCCGGTCCGCGTTCTGTCGGCACGTGACATGACGCCCGAGAAAATACTTGCCCCGTTCCAGCAGGTCGGCGCCTTTGTCGCGCTGGAAATGGAGCCGGGTGATCCTGCGATCCGCGTGGCAGTCGTCGATACGGGTGTGGCGCTGGGTCATCCCGAATTTCACAACCGGATCGCGGCAGGCGTAGACACGGTTGATCTTGGCAGTGGCGCGCTTGGTGGCGGGGCGGAACTTGTCGGGGACAGCGACACGCCCGACATCATGGCCCACGACGAAACCGGACATGGCAGCCATGTGGCCGGCATCATCGCTGCCAATGGCGACCGTATCCCGCCGGGTGTGGGCGGGCGCGCCTGTCTGATCCCCGTGCGCGCGCTGGCCGCCGCCCGTTCTGCCGACGGACGGATCGTCGGGATCGGCGGCACTATGGATATCGACGCTGCGGTCAAGGCGGCTGTGGACCTTGGCGCACGCGTGTTGAACCTGTCCTTCGGCACCTCGGAAGAGGACATGCCCTTTGGCGCGCCGCCGGTTCATTCGGACACCATCCAGTATGTGCTGGCCAAAGGGGCCGTGCCGGTCGCCGCGATGGGCAACTCTGGTAAATCGGAACGCTTCTACCCCGCCGCGTTAGACGGGGTGATCGCCGTAGGCGCGATCAACGAACATGGCCGCAGGGCCAGCTTTTCCACGATGGGCGATCACATCGCCCTGTCTGCGCCGGGCGAGGATGTGATCTCGACCGGACTGACAGGCTATCGCGCATCGACCGGAACCAGCCATGCCGCGCCCTTTGTGGCCGGTGCCGTCGCGCTGATGTTGGCGCGGGCCGATGCGGCAGGGCTGCGACTGAACGCGATCCAGTGTCGCGATGTCCTGCGTCGCGCGGCTGATCCCGCGCATCCCGACAGCAGACCCGAAGAAACCGGTGCCGGACGCCTGAATGTCCCTCGCACCTTGTCACTGGTGGATCAACTGATCGCCGCAAATCAAGGAGGTTCCAATGGCCGATAATGCCCCAACCTTGCCGCAGGTGCTGAGGAACGAATTCGCCAGCGCCGTTTTCCCGGACCTGTCCGCGCCCGAACGCAACGCGGCGGTGTCCAAGCTCCTGTCCTATCTGGACCCTGCCACCACCAAAGCGGTGGAAAATCTGGCGCAAAGGGTGCGGGACAAAAAGATCAGCCCCGAAAACGCCAGTGAAGAACTGGGCGCGATGGTTATCGCCGGTCAGGCGATCACCGCCTCGGGCAAAACCTATTCCAAGGACGCGACAAAAGGGTTCGTGGAAAAGGTCATTGCCAAAGGCCAGCAGGACCCCGGCACCAAGCTGAACACGCTGCGGGCGCTGGCCGAACTGGATGACAGTGACAAACCCGAACCCGTCAGAACCTACATGCGCGACGTGTCCACTGCGTTGCACACGATTTCCCCTGAACCAGAAGCCCAACCAGAAACTCCGGAACCCATTGTGGTGACCGGCACCACAAATAATGGAGATACCACAATGGACGAGACCGAATTCCAGGAAGTTTTAGACAAAATTGATTCAATTTATGCCTTCGATGAATCCAAACTGCCGTCGCGCCTTCACTACGATGGTGACAACGGCAGCCGTGTGTTCTCGGTCGGTCAAAAGGCCCTGATCTCGGGCGTGATCCTTGCCATGAAGCGGCTCAATGCGGTGCCGCGAAATGATGAGGCTGCTTTCGCCGCGATGGGCGCGGTCATGGGCATCCTGCTTTTGGAGGGACGCCATGATCCGGACGCGGCCAAGTTCTTTGACTATGTGAAAGACGCGGTCAACGAACTGAACAGCGCTGCTGATCCCAACCACGCCGAAGTCGGCAATGATGTGTTTGAACCGGATTTCACGCTTAAGCGCGATGTCTTTTACGCAGTGGCTAAGGTCTTAGCTGACGACAACGAAATCTTCTTCGATTCCTACGCCTCGGTCGGTCGCCAGATGGTCGATATCCACGACTCGGTCAAACCCAACGACAAAGGGTTCGCCAACGCGGTCGAGGCGCGTTACGCCAATGAAACCCTGAAGCTGGGCGGTGGCTCGGGTGGGGGCAACGGGGTTGCCTATCTTGATCTGCCGCCGCTGTCCGATCCGTCCGGTGGTAGCGACGATATCGTGAAGGAAAACATCACGGCGGTATCGTCGATCTATGTGGTCTACCAGTGCGAACAGATGATGCTGTTCAGCGCGACAGACCGGATTGTCGAACTGTTCATGGCGGGTCTTCTGCCCATGGCAGGCGATTCCACCGCGCGGCTGCTGGATCAGTATTACTGGAACCACGACAAGGTCAGCGTGACTGGTCGTTCCGCGCAATACAGCCGTGCGCTGGGCGCGCCGGGTGGTGATGTGGGTGCAGATGTTTCACCCAACAGCGAATTCAACAGCCTACTGATGCGTGTAATTTCGTCGATTTCGGAATACGAACGCCAGAATTCCGTTGGCAACCTGCTGGACCAGACAGGCCGCCGCGCGGTGCCGACCTCGGGCGAGTATGTCCGCAAGGCGGTGCGCGATCTGGCCGCAAACTGCACGCTTTACGGCTTTGCCGGTGTCCAGTTCGCCGCCGAGCGTCTGGGCAACCAGCTGAAGTCCGCGATGCAGATCCTGCAGCTGCCCCGTGTGCGCGAAATCTATGGCGTGAACAACATGTGGCAGGTGATCGAACGGGTCGCGCAGTCGGAATTCGGCACCACCGTCAACGTCGTGAAACACCGCACGATGGCCGAAGAGGTGCGCAAGCTGATGCAGGTGATCGCGGAAAATCCGGGCGTCTGGTCCGTCACCAGCGGCCAGCCCCTGTTCCATAGCGGGTCGAACTATGACTACGCGCCGTCCAGTGACCTGAGCTTTGCAGACACCTCTACCATGATGCGTGCGGCGCAGTACTTCCTTGCTGTGAACGGCATCCAGAGCGATCAGGTCTACGAATACAGCCAGCCCGTCGATACGCCCGCGCTGCCGTCTATCCCCGGCATGGGGATGTTCGGGTCAGGGGGCCAAAGCGGGGCCGCACCTGTGCCCTCGGCGCTTCCGGTCCAAAGCCCGATCAACAACCTGCAGAACATGGCGGCCAGTGGTCGTGCACCGACGGCGGCTGATGTCCGCTCGGCTGTGCCGCTTCCCTACTGATCCATCCTGTTTCAAGGCCAGACAAAGGAGGGCCAGACATGTATTCCCCCCGTGCATCTACAGTGGCGAAATCGCTGCTGAGCAGGGCATCACGGCATCTGTTGACGCCCGATCCCAGCGAGTTGCCAGAGATGTCCACCGCATTGGACAGATCGCTTGACTGGTCTATGGGGCAGGGCCGTCATGGTGACGCGTTCGAGCCCACCTATTCCGAAACCCGCGGCAGTGCCTTGGGGTTTCAGGTGGAACCCGGTGGTGACCAGGCCAGCGCGTCGGACAAGACCGAGCTGTCGACAGAAGCCACCCGTGCGGTGATCGCCGCCGACATGGGGCGCGAAGCGGCCCGTTGGTTCGATGCCCGAACCGAACCCTTCCGCACGCGCCAGCTTAGCTGGGCAGGCGGCTTCGGGGCCAATTTTTCGACCGCGCTGGATGGCAATGGTGTTGTCGAGGCGTCGGCCACCTACGGATGGACCCCGGGCATGACAGGGCAGTTTCCCGACACGATCGTGCAGATGGTGCGCATCGCACAGCAGGCGCTGCCTGCGCTTGAACCTTTCTATACCACGATCCGCTGTGGCCGCAGCGCGGGCGGCCAGCAGATCACGTTCGAACTGACGCAAGACACCAGCTTTGCCGATCTGGCCCCGTTGATGGAGGCGTTCGGCCTGTCCCACCGCCACGCCGGTCTGACGACGCTGGGCGCGTTTTCGCTTGGTGCGCGCTACACGCTGCCAGCCCGCAGCACGACGTTGACTTTGCTGCGTTCGGGTCCGCAGATCGAACTGCGTCTGGATATCAATCTTGATGCCTTGCCGGACGCGCCGCAGGTTCTGTTGCCGCTGTTGCGTCTGCCTATGGCCGAACGCCCCGGGGCGCTGGCCAGCTTTGACCGCTGGCTGACTGCGCTGACGCCCGAGGGCTATGGCGGGCCGGGGTCGGTCAACGTCCTGTCGATCCGCGTGCGCAGCGACATGCCCGCCCGCATCGCCGTTTACCTGCGTCCTGTGTCGTTTGACGAAGGCGAACGGGAGGCTCCCCAGACACCGGAAATGCATGCCGCCGCCGCGGGCGAGTTTCGCGCCGCTGACATGCCGGACTGGAGGGCCTACAGATGAACCAGATGGCCCCCCGCCACCCGCGCCCCCAAAGCCAGCGCGACTTTGCGCAGGAAGAGGTCGAAAGCCTTCTGCATCGTTCGGCGTCCTTCAAGGCGCTGCCACAGGACCAGCAGGCCGAAGTGCTGCAAAATACCCGCAAGGTCGTGGGCTTTATCGCCGATGCAGGCGGGGAACATCTGTTGCGCCACGCTGTCGGCGCGCAGGCGATGAATGCCTACAACAAGGGGCGCAAACCCCGCGCGCGGGCTATGGCAGGCGAAAACCAGAGCGATGGTCACGGTGATCACCTGAACGATGGTGTGGACGCGATGGGAAATGCCGTCGATGCCATCGATTTCCCGGGCTTCGTTTCCGAACTGATCCAAGGTGTGTTTCAGGCTGTGGTCGATGCCTCGATCCAGCAGATGGAAGCCTTTGCCGAACTGGTAGCCAATGTGTCGAAATCGGTTGACCAGTTCATGAAGGACAACGTCAGTGAAGATCAGGCACGGGACTATCTGGTGGGTCAGTATCCCGACCATCTTCAAGCGGATCTTGAGGCGGGGAAACTGGCCGCCAAGCCGGAGGCCGACACCGACAACGCGCCTGATTTCCTCTCGGATCTCGGTTTGCCCTTCGATCTGGGGGATATCGACGATGAAGAGGCCGAACAGCAACTTGTTCAGGCCGGTCGCAAACGGATCGCGATGGATCGTCAGCAGATGCTGGCCACCATGGTTCTAATGGGGCTGAACCGGATCGTCGTGACCGACGGTCAGATCAAGGCCTCGGTCGTGATCGATCTGAACTCCGAAGCGATGGATAAAGAGATTAAGACGCGGGAAAGCAGCTTTGAATACCGGAAGAAAACGGACGACACCACAAAGTCGGCGACGGTCAAGCCGGGGTTCCTTTGGTTCAAACCCAAGACGGTCAGCCGGAACAAACTGAACATCAAAACCGACACCACCACCAAGTCCAGCAGCACCAACGAAGAAGAGCGCGTTCGCGAGACCGAGTTGAAGGCCAAGCTGACGGGCAACGTCGATTTGCGTTTCAAATCCGAGACCTTCCCGCTGGAAAAAATGACTGAGCTGATGGGCACGGACACCACGATGATCACCCAGAACGCCAAGCAGCAGCCTGCCTCGGGCGGGGCTGATGCGCCGCAGGTCGACATCCCGCCGTTCCCGAATTCCTGAGGTTAAGCCGATGACACGCCAGCCCATATGCCCTTTGTCCAGCGCCATTTCGATGGCTCTTGGAACGCACGCCGGATGGCTGGCGGTTGGTCCGCGTGCCATGGCGATGGGACTGGAAGATCTGGACCTGTCGCTGCCCGCTTTGCCTGGTGGCGGTATGGCGGGCGGTGCGCTGACCGACGCGCAAATCAGGGCCTATGCGGCGCTTTATTATTACGGCGAACTGGAAGGCACGGGGTTGATGACCGTGGCCGAGCTTTTGGCCGAAGACCGTGATGCTATGGGCGTGCGGGACGAGGCGCTTTATCGTGCGCTTGATGGTCTGAGCCGTGCGATGCGCGGGGAATGGTACGGCGCAGAGCGGCGCCAGATGATCTTTGGCACGATGCTGGGCCTTGGCCGGTCCGATGGCATCCAGAGCGCGCTTGGCGGTCTTTGCCAGTCCATCGCGCAGTTCGAACAAACGTTGTCCTATGGCGGCAGCAGCTATGGGATGTCTGCCCGTCTGGACATGTCGGCAGATGCCACATTGCGGGTCATAACCCAGCGCGCCGCGATGGGGTTGGAACGGGCTGCGCAGTTGCTGAACCACCAGTTGCGTGCCGCGATCGAAGTTATGCAGAACCCCGCGCTTCATCGTCGTGTCGGCGCTAGGGATATGTGGGGGTTCTTGCAGGCCGTCGCTGTGCCCGCGCAGGGGCAATTGCCCGATCTGGGTCGCGCCGTGCGTCGTGCCCAGTCAGGATCGGCCCTGATCGCGGCTTTGGCCTCAGCGCGCAGCAGCGGCGGGTTGGCTGCGCATTTGTCCCGTGATTACGGCATGTTACGCTCGGCATCGGACTGGCTGATGAACGCGCCGCAGGGCATGTTGCAGCAGCCATCGTCTGGTTCGCCCTACGATCAACCCCACACGCCACGCAATTCGGGTGGCTGGGCATGACGGCGCACCCCCGCATATTGCCCAGAGGCTTTAGCGGCTTGGACCGGCGCGATCCGCCCTTGGTCACGCCCGAGCTGAAGCGGCTGACGGATGCGCAGGTCAAAGCGCTGGTCGCGGCATCGCCCGCCGCATCGGAACTGCCCGCCAAAGACCTGACCGCGCTTGAGGAAAAGCTGCAAAAAATCGCTGGTCATGCAGCGGCGCTTGCGCTGGAAGACTGGCAGCAATCCGAGGCACTGGGCCAGCGTCCGGTCGTGCGTCGCACCGAACGGATGCGCCCGCAAAACACCCCCGTTGCACGGCCACAGGCGCGTGCCGAATTTGAAAACGCCTCGACGGGCCGTGTGGGCGAGGTGACGCGCTCGACCCTGAATGCCATTTCCTTCCCCGAGTTCGTGTCGGACCTGATCAAAGGCACGTTCAAATCCATTCTGGACGCCACCACGTCACAGATGGACGCCTATATGAAGCTGCTCGAACAGGTGTCCCAAACCGTTGAGCAGTTCGAGAACGAAAACATCTCGGACGCGCAGGCACACCAGTGGTTGGCCCAGCAGTATCCCCGTCATATGCGTCTGGAGCCCTCGGACGCGGGTCCGATTGCGGTGCCAACAGATGATGCTGATGGCGTGCCCGAGGGGCTGGAAAATTCCCTGATGCTGCCGGATCGTGTGTCGTCCATTGACGAAACCACGATCGAGGAAACGCTGCTGCCGGCGGCACGCCGCAAGCTGGCACAGTCACGGCTTCAGATGCTGTCGTCGCTGGTGATGATGGGGCTGCAGCGGATCGTTATCAACCACGGTCGCATCCGCGCGACCATGGGGTTTCACATCGATGCAACAGACACCGCGAGCCGCAGTGACGCCAGCCTTCTTGATACGTCCATGGCGGCGTCGGGATCGTTCGGTTACGGGCCGTGGTCTGCGTCTGTTTCGACCTCGGTCACCTACGTGCGGTCCACGAAATCGGACAGCAACGCTGAACTGAACGTCAACGCCGACCTGACAGGCGAGGTCGATCTGACCTTTTCCACCGACTACCTGCCGCTGAACCGGATGGCGACGGACGAACGGATCGCGCGCATCCGTCAGAACACACCGAACCCGTCGGCCAATGCACCTGCCGCGGCCTCGATGGCTGGCAGCAATCGGACCGAGAGTGCGTCGGCGTCGGATATGCTGAACACCCATCTAGGACGGCGCGAGGCCGTCACGGCACCAGGGCTGGATGATATCCCGCGCGAGTCCAACGAACAGCGGGCAGAACGGCTTCGCATCAACCGCGAAAACGCGCAGCAGAACGAAGCTGCGAACAATTCCCAATCTGCCGAACAAGCTCCGGCGACGGAAACGCCTGCCGCCGAAACCCCCGCCGCCGAAACCCCTGCCACAGAAGGTGCCGCATGAGCCAGACCAACGTTCTTCCCGGCCCCTATGGCAGCGAACCCAAACCCGAGATGGAAGTTTCGGATCAGGTCAACGGGTTGGTGCAATCACAGATTTCCGCGCTGCTGCTGTCGTCGCCTGCGTTCTCGGAAATGCCCGAGGAAAAACAGGACGAGATGCGCGCCAATATGGCCAAGATCGCGGCCTATTCGGCGGCTTTGGTGGAAGACGACTGGAAACAGTCGCGCAAATTGGGCCAGACGCCCATGGTGCGCACCAGCCGGTCGATGGAGTTCGATCCTGACGCAGCTCCGGTCCCCATGGCCGTGGACACAGCCAGCCCCAAGCCTGTCGCCAAACCGATGGCAACCGGCGATTTCAATCCCGCCGCCGCCAATCAGGTGGCCAGCGTCACCGAAAGCACCCTGAACGCCATCGCCTTTCCGACCTTTGTCGCCGATCTGATCAAAGGCACTTTCAACGCGATCATCGATGCCTCGATCCAGCAGATGGAGGCCTTTAGCGAGCTTTTGTCCAACGTCGCCAAGACCGTCGATGATTTCATGGCCGACAATATCACCGACAACAACGCCCGCGACTGGGTCACAGGCGCATTTCCCGCGCGCTACACGCTGAACGCCTCGGGTGACGGCCCGCAGTTGGAACCGTCCGAGGATCTGACCGACGAAGAAGCCAGCCGCATGCGCCGCACGCTTAATCTGGGCGAGGATGCGGACCTGTCGGATGTGGAATCCGTCGTCGTTCCCGCAGCCCGCCGCCACATCGCGCAAAGCCGTCAGCAAATGCTGTCCTCGATGGTTCTGATGGGGATCAACCGCGTGATCGTGACCCGTGGCCGGATCAAAGCGCAGATGGGTTTCCGCATCGACACCAAGGATGCGGCAACGGCGTCGGCGTCCAAAAGCTTTGACATGAAAAACGAAACCAAAGCGCGCTACGGCTGGTTCCTGTCGCCTGTTTCGGCTTCGACCAAAACCACTGTTGCCTATGTGTCGTCCTCCCAGAAGGACAGCGAAAACGAGATTGATGTTTCGGCCAACCTGTCGGGCGAGGTTGACCTGCAATTCAAGTCCGATGTCTTCCCGCTCGAACGTTTTGCTGATGCCGGTGTGATTTCCGGCATCCAGTCGAACACGGCCAATCCGGCGGCCAATCAGCCGGTCACTTCAATGACTTAGAACAAAAGAAATTAGGAGACCTTTGATATGCCCCATTATCACGAACACACACGCCGCCAGCCTGTTCGTCCTCAGGGCGCCCCCCTGTCGGGTGGCTCGGGCGATGGCGAAGGGTACTTTCCGCCCGCTCGTGGCAGCTATGTCCGGCTGGCTCCGAACGCGTCTGCGGTGACGGATATCACCTCGGATCAGTTGCAGCCGGGTGATTTGTTGCTGTCCACCACATCCGAGGCGATCAGCGCTACAATCCGCGAAGTGACAGACAGCCCCGTTAGCCATGTCGCTGTCTACATCGGCAACGGCGAGGTGATCGAGGGCATTGGAGACGGGGTCACACGCCACCGCTTAACCGCCGCTTTGGCCGATGATTATTATTCGGCAGCCTACCGCGTGAACGGTCTGACCGACGCCGACCGCAGCGCGTTGGTCACGTGGTTGCGCGGCAAAGTGGGCGAGCCCTACGACTATGGCGGTTTGATCCACGAAATCACGAATTCCGACGATGCGTGGTTCTGTTCGGAGCTGACCTTTGCCGCCTACGAACATATCGGCAAACCGTTGTCGACGGTTGAACCCGGCAATAGCGAGCCGGGGCAGATCCTGACCCTGTCCAACGTGACCTACGTCGGCCACTTGAAACGTCCGGGCTATGCCGCATCGCATGGCATGCACCCGATGCAGCAGCGCGGCTATGGCCATGCACAAGACGCCTTTGCGCCGGATGAAAGCCAGCGCGACGCGATGATCACGCGCGGCTATTACGGCCAAAGCATCGACACGAGTATGCTGATGCCTGCGGATATCATTCTGACCAGCGCCAACGCCATGGTATCTGCCGCAATCCGCACCCACACAGGCGGACCTGCAAGTCATGCGGCACTTTATGTGGGCAACGGTCAGGTCATCGAGATGGTGGGCACCGGCGCACGCAAGGTGCCGTTGACCACGATCCTGCGCGATACAGATTTCGCCGCGGCCTATCGCGTGTCCGGTCTCACGACTGCGCAGGAAACTACCATCGTCAATTTCGCCGAAGACGTCGTGCGCCGTGGGGTCGAGTACGATTACTGGGCTATAGCCAGCTTCCTGACTGGCCATGACGAAGATAAGCTTTTCTGTTCCGAAATGATTTTCGAAGCCTTCGACGCCGCTGGCAGATCGCTTGGCACACCTTCCAAATCCAACCCATCAATGGTGATTAATATGCAGGGAATTGAGTATATTGGCCATATTCCGGCCAGTCGCGACAACGCAAGAACGCAAGGCCTTGCAATGTCCATGTCCGGTGGCTTGAACGCTGCCGTCAGCGCCGCTGTCGCGGCAGGCGCGTCCGAGCAAGAGGCCCGCGCCTATTTCGGTGGCTCCATGTCGGTGTCCATGTCGGCCAGCAGCCTGAAGTTGCCCGATGTGACCTTTATCAGCGACAGCAATCCGTTGATGGCAGGTATCCGCACCCTGCTGGGCAACGTGCTGGCTGGCACGAACCCCGGTGGCAAGATGCCGTGGGACCACCTGTTTGATTTCTGCACCCGCTATGACCTGTGCCTTGCCATTGGCGTGCACGGCAGCGTGCCCAGCGGGATCATGGAAAACATCGGTGTCAGCGGCGGTGTCGTCGTCGCCCCGAACCGTCGCGCAGGTTTCTATGCGGCCTCAAGCATCGGCGGTGGCTGGGTGCTGGATGCAGCCGCAGGCATCGAATTCCTTGCGGTCAAAGGTGGTGAAAGCAATTTCAACGGCCAGAGCCTTGTGATCGGCGGCAGCGTCGATGGTAGCGAAGGCCCCGGTTTCGGTCTGCGGGCCATCCTGAACAACAGCGGCATCATCGGCGTGGTCGGCGAGATCAACTTCTCGCTCGGGGTTCCGGTTCTTTCGGCGGTCGAGATCACCGGCGCGATTTCCAACACCGGTTCGTGGATGACCACCTTCTCGGCCATGTCGCTGAGCGCGAATGATACGCCTGGAATTCAGGCCTTTATTCGTGCCGCGATTGAGGCCGGAGCGACAGAACAAGAGGCCGGCGCCTTCTTGAACGGCACATCCGAGGCCCAATCGATGGGCTATGCGCGTGCTATGAACAACAACTCGCTGCCCCCCTATACCCGCATCACAGGCTGGAAACGAGCAGCATTGGAAGCGGCCATCAATCAGGCCTTTGATCCTTGGCACATGATCTGGTCGCGAACAGTTCCCATGTCGACACTTCTCAAAATGGAGGCACAGGCGCAGAATGTATCAATCGGGATTGGCGTTGGCGTGAATGCAGGTCTTGGTGGATCAGCTGCTGCTGGCGTCGGTGTCGTGTTCCTGCCCAATGGTGACTTGGCGGCCTACGGGTCGTTCGGTTGGGGTGGAGGATGGAACTTCTCGATCAACGCGACTTACGATTTCACTGTTATCAATGGCGACGCAAGCCAGTTCTTCGGCCAAAGTTTGGTCATTGGAACGACCGTATCTGCCGATCTCGGGGTGAGTGTCGGTGCCGGAGCGCAGTACGTTATGACACCCGATGGTCAGCACAAGATCGGTTACATTGTTCAAGGATCTGTTGGTGTCGGTCTTCCGGGCGTGTCGACTGTCGAAGGGGGCTTGCAACGTGTCGAAACCGTAGCCTTCGGCATGTCGGCCTATGGTGCACGTCCGATGATGATCGGCGGTTTGCCGGTGCATCGTCCAGCCAATGTCGCCGGCCACGCGGCGCGGCCTATGGCTTTGGCCATGGCGGTAGGTCAACGCCAGCGCATCTGGAAATGATCGAAGGGCAGGCGGGGCCAGCGCACCCCGCCTGCGCCCATAGCGAAATATGTAGACAGTCACGCGGCTGTTGTGTTCCGTGGTTAGCAACAGGGAAATCCCAGCCAGCCACGGTGCCCCATGATCCCACTTCGCCCTGATCCCCTAGAATTCCTGACCGGTCGCCACAGCGGCACGGATCGTCCCGGCGGTGTCTCGATGCCCGGGGACGGGGGCAAGTTCACGCCGGATGGTCATGCGCTGATCTGGCCGGGGAATACGTTCATCTGCCACATCAACCGCAAATCCCCCCAGTGGGAGGCGATGCGCGATCTTCAGGAACAGGTCAAATGCAGCGAATTCCAGCGCTTCTTTGCGTTCCTCACGCCCACCAGCTTTCACATGACGGTGTTTCAGGGCCTGTCCCCTGATCTGCCCGCCAGTATGCCCGATGGGCTTGCACCGAACACGCCGCGCGACAGGGTCAGTGCGGAACTGATGGCGCGCACCCGTGATCTGGTTCTACCAACGGCCTTCCGCGTCACCACGACCGAATTGTTTGCCCTGCATTCCCTGACAACGGTCGGCGCGGATGAGGCGGCCGAGGCCGATCTGCGTCATGCCCGCCGGATATTGCGCGATGCGACAGGGATCAGCCCTGCGAAATTCGACGACTACGTGTTTCACATCACCATGGCCTATCCGCTCGATTGGGTGTCGGACACGCTGGCGCAGGAAATGGCGGATTTCAGCGCCGAACTGACGGCTGATGTGGTCGAAGACATCGGGCCTATCGACCTCGGGGCGATCGAATTCTGTACCTTTGACACAATGCATCATTTTGAACCTCTGATGCATCTGACGGGGCGTTCTGCGTAAAGGCGCCGCATGAGGGGCCGCAGGTGCTGGTAGAACGCGGCCTTTTGGATTAGCCTAAGCGAATACGAAGGGACACCATTTTGCCATGCACGACACCGTACATGATCATCTGATGGAAGGATCGTGGATTGATCGGTTCCCCGGGCTGCAGCAACTGCCGCCCGAACATCGTGCTATTCTGGAAAAAGGCAGTAAGGTGATCTCGGTCCCCGAGGGCACACAAGTGTTCGGCCCCGGCCAGTCCGCTGATAACCTTTTGATGCTTCTGGAAGGCACCGTGCGGGTCCAGCAGACCTCGGACACCGGGCGCGAGGTGTTTCTCTATCGTGTGAATGGCGGTGAAAGCTGTGTTCTGACCACAGCCTTCATGATCACCTTTGACGACTATTCCGCCGAGGGGATCGCAGAAACCGACGTTCTGGCCGTGGCGATCCCGCGTGCCACGTTTGACGAACTGGCAGGGCTATCCAAGCCCTTCCGCGATGTGATTTTCGCCGCCTATTCGCGGCGGATGACTGATTTGTTTACTTTGATTGATGACATCGTTTTCCAACGCATGGACGTGCGTTTGGCCGCGCGGTTGCTAGAATTGGCGGGTGACGGCGATACGGTCAAGGCAACGCATCAGGTGCTCGGCAACGAACTTGGTACCGCCCGCGAAGTGATTTCTCGCACCCTTTCAGAGTTCCAACGCCGTGGCTGGATTGAACAATCCCGCGGCACGCTCCGTATTATCGGACGCGAAGGATTAGAGCGTTTGGCACGCTCTTCTTCCTCTATGTGACGAAGTCACCGTAGATTTGACCACCATGTGAGAAAACAACGTCATCAAGTGATTCCTTCTGGAGAAACCGAGATGACAAAGAACATGGGAAAACTGGATCGGACCATCCGAATTGTGGTCGCGATCGCTCTGATCGTTTCGGCCTTCACCGGTATCCTGCCTGCCGCAGGTCTGTGGCACTGGCTGGCGCTGGTCGTGGCCGCGGTCTTCTTGCTGACATCAGCACTGGGCAACTGCCCGCTCTACTCAATTCTTGGAATAAGGACGTGCCGCGCATGACACCAATCGTAACTGAATTCACACCCCTGGCTTCGGCCTTTGGCGGTGCGCTGATCGGCCTTGCTGCCGTTCTGCTGATGACCTTCGGAGGCCGTATCTTTGGCGCCACGGGCATCTTGTCAGGTGCGATTTTGCCATCAGGTGCGGGTGACCGAGCATGGCGCTGGGCGCTGCTGGCCGGAATGGTTTCCGGTCCGCTGGCGGTGCAGCTCATGACAGGTTCCATGCCTGCCGTGGAAATCCCGATCTCGCTGCCGATGATCATCGTAGGCGGGTTCCTTGTGGGGGTCGGCGTGAACTTTTCGTCGGGCTGCACATCGGGCCACGGTGTTTGCGGCATGGCGCGGCTGTCGCCGCGGTCCATCATCGCGACCCTGACCTTCATGGCGGCGACAATTGTCACCGTCTACATCGTCCGCCACGTGATCGGAGCCTAAGCCATGAAACTTATCGTCTACTACCTGATCGGTCTTGTTTTCGGCGTCGGTATTTCGATTTCGGGCATGGCCAACCCTGCCAAGGTCCTGAACTTCTTTGACCTTGCCGGATCGTGGGATCCGTCCCTGATGTTCGTGATGGGTGGTGCTTTGATTGTGACGTTTATCGGTTACCGTCTGGCCTTCCGCCGGTCGGCCCCGCTGATGGCGCCCCGCTTCGAAGTGCCCACACGCCGCGATCTTGACCTGCCGCTTATTGGCGGTTCGGCGGTCTTCGGCATCGGCTGGGGTATCGCGGGCTTCTGCCCGGGTGGTGCTCTGCCGGCCCTTGGCACTGGCATGATCGAAGTTGCGATCTTCGTCGCATCCCTGATCGCCGGCCTTCTGACAGCACGCGTCCTACGCCGCGTTGGCGTGAACGCACTTACCAAATCTACGACTTAAAGGATCAGACCTATGACCAATTATCCTGTAAACATGTCTGTTAAGCCCGAAGTCAAAGCCTTCTTTGACGAGGCCACAAACACAATCACCTATGTTGTGAAAGACCCGAACTCGAACGCATGTGCCATCGTCGATTCCGTCATGGACATCGACTATGCCGCTGGCCGCATCAGCTATGAAAGCGCGGATGAGGTCATCCAATACGTGAAGGACAACAACCTGACCGTCGAATGGCTCTTGGAAACACATGTGCACGCCGACCACCTGTCTGCCGCGCCCTACATCCAGCAGGAACTGGGTGGCAAGATCGGTATCGGCGACAAGATCACCGTTGTGCAGGACACATTCGGCAAAGTCTTTAACGAAGGCACCGAATTCCAGCGTGACGGCTCGCAGTTCGATATGCTGTTCAAGGACGGCGACACGTTCTCGATCGGTGGCATGCCTGCCTTCACAATGCACACACCGGGCCACACGCCTGCGTGCATGGTCCATGTGATCGGTGACGCGGCATTCGTCGGTGACACCCTGTTCATGCCTGATGGCGGTTCGGCCCGTGCCGACTTCCCGGGTGGTGATGCGGGCGAGCTGTACGACTCGATCCAGAAGGTGCTGGCGCTGCCGGACGAAACCCGTCTGTTCATGTGCCACGACTACGCGCCCAATGGCCGCGACATCCAGTGGGAAACCACGGTTGCCGAGGAAAAAGAGCACAACATTCACGTCGGTAAAGGCAAGACGAAAGAAGAATTCGTCAAGTTCCGCACCGAGCGCGACGCCCAGTTGGCCGTGCCCAAACTGATCATCCCGTCGCTGCAAGTGAACATGCGTGCCGGTGAAGTGCCGACAGACAAAGACGGCAAGCCAATGCTCAAGGTTCCGGTCAACGGACTGGGCTAATCGGCACACAGGAAAGGAGCCAGACATGGACCTGAGAAAGATTTCATCCCATCTGAGCGTTTCGCCTCAGATCATGCCAGACGACATGGCCGCCATCAAAGAAGCCGGATTCCGGGCGATTATCTGTAACCGTCCGGACGGCGAAGGTGCCGACCAGCCCAGCTTTGATGAAGTCCAGAAGGCTGCCGAGGCAGCCGGTCTGGAGGCGCGCTATGTGCCGATCAAGGCGGGGATGGTGTCGGATCAGGATGTCGAAGCGTTCGGCGCGGCGCTTGATACGCTGCCGGGCCCGACGCTGGCTTACTGCCGGACGGGGACTCGTTCCGCGACTTTGTGGTCCTTCCACGAATCCAAGAACCGTCCCATGCCGGAAATCCTGGCTGCAACCAAAGCGGCGGGCTACGATATGAACGGCGTGGCCCGACGCATCGCCAACGGTGGCAAAACACCCACCGAAACAGGCGACGCAAAGTATGATGTGGTTGTTGTAGGTGGCGGCGCGGGCGGTATTTCTGTCGCAGCCAGCCTGCACGCTCGCAAACCCGATATCTCGATCGCGATCATCGATCCGGCGGATATCCACTATTACCAGCCGGGCTGGACCATGGTGGGCGGTGGCATCTTCGAAGCCAGCGAAACCGCGAAAACCATGGGCTCGCTCATCCCGCGCGGGGTCAAGTGGATCAAGGCCGCCGTGGCCGCGTTCGAACCTGCCAATAACGCCGTAATTCTCGATGGCTGCCGCGTGGTGAAATATGACCGTCTGGTCGTGTCACCGGGGCTCAAGCTGGATTGGGAAGCGGTGGAAGGTCTGGAAGAAACACTAGGCCGTAACGGTGTGACATCGAACTACCGCTATGATCTGGCGCCTTACACATGGCAGCTGGTTCAAGAAATGAAGGGCGGTCGCGCGCTGTTCACCCAGCCGCCGATGCCAATCAAATGTGCCGGTGCGCCGCAAAAGGCGATGTACCTGTCCGGTGACGCATGGAACCGCCGTGGCGTTCTGAAGAACATGGACATCCAGTTCATGAACGCGGGCGGCGTGCTGTTCGGGGTCAAGGATTATGTCCCCGCTCTGGAACAGTATATCGACAAATACGGTGTGACGCTGAACTTCTTCCACAACCTTGTGTCTGTGGACGGGGCGGCGAAAAAGGCGACCTTCAAGGTGGCCAAGCCGGACACCGAAGCGACCGAAGTCACTGTCGACTTTGACATGATGCACGTCACCCCGCCGCAAACGGCCCCTGATTTCATTCGCGTGTCGCCCCTGGCGGATGCGGCTGGTTGGGTCGATGTGGATCAGGCGACGCTGCGCCACAAAAGCTTCGACAATATCTGGAGCCTTGGTGACGTGATGAACGCGCCGAACGCGAAAACCGCAGCGGCCGCACGTAAACAGGCGCCGACGGTTGCGGACAATATCGCGGCTGACATCGATGGCCGGTCTCCGGTCGCCGCCTATGACGGCTACGGCTCGTGCCCGCTGACCGTTGAGCGCGGCAAGATCGTTCTGGCCGAGTTCGGCTATGGCGGTGTGCTGAAGCCCAGCTTCCCGTCGTTCCTGATCGACGGCACCAAGCCGACACGCGCGGCATGGTTCCTGAAAGAAAAGATGCTGCCGCCGATCTACTGGAAAGCGATGCTGCGCGGCAAAGAATGGATGGCCAAGCCTGAAAAGCTGACCATCGCTGCCGAGTAATCGGCCCCGAATGCAACGAACAGGGGCGGCACCCGCCCCCGTTCCCCGAAATGGCCGACTCCTCTCTGTCTGGCCAAAACCTCGGGCAGCTTGTGGCTTGGATGTTCAAGCTGCCCCCTTTTCTTGAATTGACTGCCCATGCCTGACTTCCGCAGATATCTCCCGATCCTCGACTGGGGCCGCAGCTACGATAAAACTGCGTTCTCGAATGATATGATCGCCGCGGTGATCGTGACGATCATGCTGATTCCGCAATCGCTGGCCTATGCGATGCTGGCAGGTCTGCCGCCCGAGGCGGGTCTGTACGCCTCGATCGTGCCGATCCTGCTTTATGCGGTCTTTGGTACATCACGCGCGCTGGCCGTGGGGCCGGTGGCGGTTGTGTCGCTGATGACTGCTGCCGCCGTCGGCCAGATCGCCGAACAGGGCACCATCGGTTATGCCGCCGCCGCCCTGAGCCTTGCGCTTTTGTCCGGCCTGATGCTGCTGGCGATGGGTATTTTCCGTCTGGGCTTTGTGGCGAACTTCCTCAGCCACCCTGTGATCGCGGGCTTTATCACCGCATCCGGTATCCTGATCGCGGTTAGCCAGCTGAAACACATCTTTGGTGTGTCCGCGTCGGGCCATACCCTGCCGGAAATCGTTCATTCGCTGTGGACGCATCTGGGCGACACCAATGTGATCACCCTTGTGATCGGCATCGTGGCGATTGCCTTCCTGTTCTGGGTGCGTCTTGGCATGAAAGACGCGCTGATCAAGCTTGGCCTGTCAAACAGTGTCGCGGGCGTTCTGACCAAGGCCGGTCCCGTGGCTGCTGTTGCTGTCACCACCTTGGCTGTGGCGCTGTTCCGTCTGGATGAAAGCGGCGTGAAGATCGTGGGCTCTGTCCCGCAAAGCCTGCCACCGCTGACCATGCCTGCGTTGTCGCCCGATCTGTTGCAGCAACTGCTGTTGCCTGCCGCGCTGATCACCATCATCGGTTTTGTTGAATCGATCTCTGTCGCGCAGACACTGGCCGCCAAGAAACGCCAGCGCATCAATCCGGATCAGGAACTGATCGGTCTGGGTGCCGCGAACATCGGTGCGGCCTTTACCGGCGGTTATCCGGTGACAGGTGGCTTTGCGCGTTCGGTCGTAAACTATGACGCAGGCGCGGAAACGCCCGCCGCCGGTGCCTTCACGGCCATCGGACTGGCGATTGCCGCCCTTGCGCTGACCCCGCTGATCTACTTCCTGCCGACGGCGACGCTGGCTGCGACGATCATCGTGGCGGTTCTGGGTCTGGTCGATCTGTCTATCCTGAAACACGCATGGACGTACAACCGCGCCGATTTCGCCGCAGTTCTGGCAACCATTCTTCTGACCCTTGGTTTCGGTGTCGAGGCTGGCGTCAGCGCCGGTGTGATCATCTCGATCGCGATGCACCTGTTCCGCACATCGCGCCCCCATGTGGCCGAGGTCGGTCTGGTGCCGGGCACCCAGCATTTCCGCAATATCAAACGCCACAAGGTGGAAACCGATCCGGAAATTCTGACCCTGCGTGTGGATGAGGCCCTGTGGTTCGCCAACGCGCGCTTCCTTGAGGACCAGATCCTTGACCGCCTGACCAAAGACTGCGCGCTGAAGCACGTCATCTTGATGTTCTCGGCTGTGAACGAGGTCGACCTGTCCGCGCTGGAAACCCTTGAGGCACTGAACAAACGTCTGGATGAACAGGGCATCAAGCTGCACCTGTCCGAGGTCAAAGGCCCTGTCATGGACCGCTTGCAACGGGCGCATTTCCTAGAAGAGTTGACTGGTAAGGTCTATCTGGCCCAGTACGATGCTTGGCGCGACCTGCACGACGCTACGCCGATCAAGGCCGTGTCCTAAGGGTCAGTCCAGACCGGAATACTTCTTAAGCAAACGGGTGAGGTCGCTGAATTCGGCCTCACTCAGATTTCCGCGCTCTGCCTGGTGCAGTGCCAGAAAATCATCCTTGCGCGCGGCGGCGAATGTTTCGCCTTCGGGAGTCAGCGACAGATGTACCGCGCGGCGGTCTTCGGGGGATGCGACCCGTTCCATCAGGCCAGCCGTCACCAAACGATCCACCAGTTTTGTCATATGCGCGGGCTTGATGCACAGGCTGCGCGCAATCGCGCCCTGCTTCATGCCCGGATTACGCAAGACCAGCCAAAGCGCGGTGAATTCCCCCGGCCGCAGGCCCAAAGCCGACAGTTCGTCAAAGAATGCCTCAAAGGCGCGAAGCTGCGCGATCCGCAAAAGAAACCCGAGGGATTCGCCCAGTTCCGCGATCTCGACGGTTTCGTCGTCGGCGGGCAGGGGCGGCTTTTTTGCTGTTTTCGCAGGCATTTTCGCGCGACCTTCGGTGTGCTTTGTTCAGACTTGATTACCCCTAGCATAAATAGTACCCACGGATAAAGTTTCCATGGAAACTAAATTGGATCAGATTACGGAGGAGACATCTGGTGCAGGACGCAACTTCGCGTGACACGCTTTTCTGGCAGCCCGAAATCCTAAGCGAAACGCGCGACGACGGGACAATCTATGTCTGGCAGAAAGACCCGCTGCCCGCTTATCCCGACCGTCTTTCGGACAAGATCGCGCATTGGGCGTCGGTCGCGCCTGATCGTGTATGGATGGCCGAACGCGGCCCCGATGATGCGTGGCGCAAGGTCACCTACGGCGAAATGTTCGCGCAAATCCGTGCCATCGGTCAGCGTCTTCTTGATCTCGATCTTTCTACCGACCGCCCGCTGGTCATCCTGTCGGGCAATTCCATCGCCCACGGTCTGATGGCCTTGGGTGCGCAGTACGTGGGCATCCCGTCGGCGGCTTTGGCGCCGGCCTATGCGCTGGTGTCGGGCGATTATGCGAAACTCAAAGGCATCCGCGGCCAGATCACACCGGGCGCTGTGTTTGCTGACACCCTCGATCCGTTTCTGCCCGCGATCGAAGAAGTTTTCCCCGACCTGCCGCGTCTAGCGGTCGAAGGGACAGGCCTGGCCGTATCGTGGGACGATCTGGTGACAACTCCCATCACCCCGTCCGTCGATGCGGCCAATGCCGCAACCGGCCCCGATACGGTGGCCAAGTTCATGTTCACATCCGGCACCACCGGATCGCCCAAGGCGGTTATCCTGACCCAGCGCATGATGTGCGCGAATATGGCGATGGTTGCCGATTGTTTTGCGTTTTTCCGCGATGAGCCGCCCGTCCTGCTGGACTGGGCGCCGTGGAACCACGTCGCGTCCGGAACGAAAGTGTTCAACCTAACGATCTACAACGGCGGCACCTATCATATCGATCAGGGCAAACCGACGCCCAAGCTGATCGGCGAAACCATCCGCAACCTGCGCGATGTGTCCCCGAACTGGTACTTCAACGTGCCCGTCGGCTACGAAATGCTGGTCACCGCGATGAAAGAGGACAAATCGCTGGCGGAATGTTTCTTCCGCGATGCCAAGCTGATGATGTACGCGGGCGCGGCCATGGCCCAGCACACATGGGAAGATCTGCGCAGTCTGTCGAAAGAGGTCACCGGCAAAAGCGTGACACTCAGCACCGGTCTGGGCGCGACAGAAACCACGCCGTTCGCTCTGCAACAGATCGAATATCAGGAAACGCCGGGCAACGTCGGTGTGCCGTCCAAGGGCCTGACGCTGAAACTGGTCCCGAACGAAGGCAAGTTCGAGGCCCGTCTGAAAGGCCCGTCTGTCACGCCGGGGTACTGGCGGAACGACAAACTGACCGCCGAGGCATTCGATGACGAAGGCTTCTACTGCTTGGGCGACGCGCTTCGGTTTGCTGATGAAAGTGATCCGTCCAAGGGCTTCTTCTTTGACGGGCGCGTGGCTGAAAACTTCAAGATGGCCACAGGCACGTGGGTCGCTGTCGGTGCCCTGCGCGGTAAACTGAACAACGCGCTGGAAGGTCTGGCGGCAGACGTCGTGATCGCCGGTGAAGGCCACGAGGAACTGGGCGCGCTGCTGGTGCCGTTCCGTCCTGCGATTGAAAAGGTCGTTCCGAGCGGCGCATCGTTGTCCGACGCGGAATTGCTGGCCCATCCGGCGCTGCGCGACCGTGTCGAAACGCTTCTGGGCACCTACAACAAAACCGCAGGTGGTTCGTCGCTGCGCGTGCCGCATGTGCGTTTTCTGGAAGAACCGCTCAGCCTTGATCTGGGCGAGGTCACGGACAAAGGATCGGTCAACCAACGCGCGGTTCTGCGCCTGCGCGCGGATCTGGCGGATTCGCTGTTCACCGACGCGCCCGAGGTCATGCACAGCCGCAAACCGGCCTAAGCACCGGTTACTCGACCGACGCGCCGAACAACACGATCGCAACCGCGACGCCGGCCAAAGCAACAAAGCCAACGGCTTTCACGGGCCTCCCCTTCAGGGCGGCCCCTTTTGCTGCGATCAGGGTCTGGATGGCGTAGTAAAGCGCAAAGGCGCGGGACGCATAGCTGATGATCTCGAACACGCTGGCGGTCCACGTCAGCGCAACGCCCACAACCGCCAACAGCACATAGCCCGCCCGTGGGGCCAGACGTCCGCCAGTCAGCTCCGAAACCAATCCACCCGCGCCGCCGGTATCGGCCACCGCGGCGCTAAATTGCGCGCTCAGCGCTGCGACAATCAGCAGGATCGGCAGGATGGGGGCCACGACCTCCATCAATCCGATGATCGCGGTTTCGCTCAGGTCCAGTGCATCGGGGGCAAAGGCAAAGCTGAGCAGCAGGATGTAGACCAGATAGATCGCGGTCGACACGCCCTGCGCCAGTTTCATCGATTTGATCCGCGTCGGCGCGCTGTATTCCGCGCCAAGGTATCGCGAGGTTTCAAAGCCTTGCACCGTCACCAGCAATCCGCCCACCAGCGCCACAGCCTGCCAGCCGCTGACGGTGGTCGCGCTGAATACCAGATCGCCCGCGCTGGCAGTTTTGCCGAAAAACACCGCCAGTCCGAACAAAAGCCCCGCGATGATGGCCAGTTTGATGCCAACAGACACCTCCTCGAGCCGCTCCAACGCACCAAAGCCGCGCGTCCAGCCGACGATCAGAATGATCGCAAAGGTCGCGGTGGTGACCAGTTTCGCGGGGATGTGTCCTTCGACCTCGGTCAGGCTGACGGCAAAGGCCCCCAGCAGGTTCAGGTAGTAGGCGACCGAGATGATATAGGCAAAAGCCAGCGACCATGCCGAGGCAAGCTCTAGCCCCCGTTCCGACGGGCTGCGGTTTTCGCCCTTGTTGTTCAGTCGCCAGATGTTGAACCGGATCGCCGCGCCGAACAGATAGGCTGCGCCGCACAAGATCGCCATGACCAGCGGCGCATAGGCCCCGAAGGACGCGTTCAGGATCGGCCCCAACACCAGAAAGCCGCTGCCGATGATCGACGCCAAAGGCGTGATCGCAGCCCGCCACAGCGTGGCATTGGCGAGCTTCGGCCACATCAACAGCGCACCGGCGGCCACAACGACCATTAGGATCAAAGCGTTTAGCATGGGGTGTGAATACGCCCAGTATACGCCACTGGAAACGGTGAAATGCGCAAAGCGGCAATTTGCGCGGGGGCGCGTGTCTGGCGGTGAATGTGCGAATTTTATGGGAAAACGAACACAAACGAAAGTAACAGGCTTTCTTTTGGGACGATTTGCGCTATATATCTACCTGTGAATCGAACAAAATCACGTAGGCTAGGGCCCATGGACACGCAGTACGACCTTTTCATCATCGGTGGCGGTATCAACGGCTGCGGCATCGCGCGCGACGCGGCGGGCCGCGGGCTGTCTGTTGGCGTGGCCGAGATGAACGATCTGGCGTCGGCCACGTCCTCGGCCTCGACCAAGCTGTTCCACGGCGGTCTGCGCTATCTTGAATACTTCGAGGTCCGCCTTGTCCGCGAGGCGCTGATCGAACGGGAAACCCTGCTGCGGGCGATGCCGCATATCTCATGGCCGATGCGATTTGTGCTGCCTTATCATGAGGATATGCGGTTCGAGGGGTCGACCCCGACCTCTCGCATTCTGAACACCGTCATGCCATGGATGAAGGGCCGCCGCCCTGCCTGGCTGATCCGCCTGGGTCTGTTCATGTACGACAATCTGGGTGGCCGCAAAATCCTGCCCGGCACCAAGACACTGGACCTGACCGAGGTGCCCGAGGGCCGTCCGCTGAAGTCCAAATTTGAAAAGGCGTTTGAATATTCTGACTGCTGGATCGAGGATTCGCGTCTTGTTGTGCTGAACGCCCGCGACGCCGAACGCCTTGGCGCCGATATCATGACCCGCACCAAGGTTCTTAGTGCCGAACGCGAAGGCGGTGTCTGGCGGATCACGCTGGAAGAGGGCGATCAAACCCGCACCGTCACGGCCAAGATGCTGGTCAATGCCGGTGGCCCGTGGGTGGGCGACATCATCAGCGGCACGATCCGGTCCAATTCCCGCGATGGCGTGCGGCTGGTGCGCGGATCGCACATCGTCACGCGCCGCCTGTTCGACCATGACAAGGCCTACTTCCTTCAGGGCGAAGACGGCCGCATCATGTTCGCGATCCCGTATGAGACCGACTACACCCTGATCGGCACCACCGATCAGGATCACACAGACCCAGACACGCGCCCTGAATGCACCGAGGCCGAGCGCGACTATATGCTGGAGTTCGTGAACAAGTATTTCGAACAGGACATCACGGTCGACGATATCGACTGGTCCTATTCGGGCGTGCGTCCGCTTTATGACGACGGGGCATCGTCGGCCACGGCTGCAACGCGCGACTATGTGCTGAAGGTCGAAGACCGTGGCGGCGCGCCGGTCCTGAACATTTTCGGCGGGAAAATCACCACATATCGCAAACTGGCCGAAAGCGCGCTGGAGGAAATCGCACCGTTCTTCCCCGGTCTCAGCGGCCCATGGACTGCGGGCAAGGCATTGCCCGGCGGCGACTTTGAGGTCGGCGATTTCGATGAATTGGTTGGCAATCTGCACAAACAGTTCGGCTTTTTGACAGAACGGTGGGCAAAACGACTGGTTCGGGCCTATGGGTCCGAGGCATGGGATCTGCTTGCTGGGGCCGAAACCGCTGATGATCTGGGGTGGGATTTCGGCGCGACCCTGACCGAACGCGAGGTCGCGTGGCTGATGGACCATGAATACGCCCAAACCGCCGAAGATGTGATCTGGCGGCGCAGCAAACTGGGCCTTCGCATGAATGAAACACAGAAGACCGCGCTTCAGGATTTCATGCAAATTCGTATGGCTTCTGCCTAACCTATACGCATTTGGTCATCGCTAAGGCCAAAAATCCCCGCTATGACGCAGGATATGAGCGATGATCAGACATTCGAGATTTTCCTGACCGCCCCGCCGGGGCTGGAACCTGTGTTGGCCGAAGAGGTCCGCGCAGCAGGATTTGCCACGCCCCAAACCGTGCCCGGTGGTGTCACGACCCAAGGCGGCTGGCCCGAGGTCTGGCGCGCCAATCTGGTGCTGCGCGGCGCAACGCGGGTTCTGGTCCGTATCGGCGGGTTCCGCGCATTCCATCTGGCGCAGCTGGATAAACGCGCGCGCAAGTTTGAATGGGGCGATTTCCTGCGCGCGGATGTGCCGGTGAAGGTCGAAACCACGACCAATCGCAAATCCAAGATCTACCACGCCGGTGCCGCCACCCAGCGCATCGAAACCGCGTTGAAGGACAGCCACGGCATCACCATCGCGGACGACGCCGAGCTACGGCTGATGGCGCGGATCGACGATAACTTTGTGATGTTCTCGCTCGATACCTCGGGCACCTCGCTGCACAAGCGCGGGCACAAAGAGGCGGTGAACAAAGCCCCCATGCGTGAAACTCTGGCTGCTTTGTTCCTGCGCCAGATGGGCTTTGACGGCAGTCAGCCCGTGCTCGACCCGATGTGCGGATCAGGCACCTTTGTGATCGAAGCGGCTGAGATGGCCGCCGGCCTTGCCCCAGGTCGCTCGCGCAGCTTTGCCTTTGAAAACCTTGCCTCTTTCGATCCTGCGGCTTGGGCGCAGATGAAGGCGGCGCAAACATCCGGCACCCCGCCAAAGCAGTTCTTCGGATCGGACCGCGACGCAGGCGCCGTGCGCATGTCCGCCGCCAATGCCGAACGCGCGGGCGTGGATGGATTCACCGAATTCACCAACGTCGCGATCGCCGATTTGCAGCGCCCCGACTGTGAACCGGGCATCGTCATCATCAACCCGCCCTACGGCGCGCGGATCAGCAACAAAGGCCCGCTGTTCGCCGTGCACGCGCAGATGGGTGAGGTGCTGAAAGAGCGCTTTGCAGGCTGGCGCGTCGGCATCATCACCAGCGAGCCGCAATTGGCCAAGGCGACCGGTTTGACCTTTGCCAAAACCAGCCCGCCGGTGCCTCATGGCGGTCTGAAAGTGAAGCTATATCAGACGGATACGCTTTAACGGGCTTCGCGCAGAACGCCTGCGGCGGGGATGGTTCTGCCGTCAAACTCGATCTCGGAATCCGTGTGATTGAACCAGAACCGTTCTGTCGCCGTCGCCCGTGTGCGCAGCCCGTCGGGTAGGTCCATCACGGGCACGCCAGCCGCCTCACAGATCATCGCAACGATCCGGTCCAGCGCCGCATCATCGCCCCAGCCGCCCACATAACTCACATGGCCCGCACGTTTCACCGCCGCGCGACCGTCGGTCAGGGTCATCACCGTTTCCGCGTCGCCGCTCAGTTCCTCTCGGTATCCCGTAAACGCGCCACCACCTGACAAGGTCATAGGACTGTCGGGGCGCAGGCTTTCGACCAGCGTGACGGTCACGTCCAGATCGGGGAACGCGGGCGGCAACGGGTTGGGGATTGAGAAGTGCGCATCCCGCGCCGCGCTGCGGGGGCCAAGGACGACCTGCGCATCAGCCGCATTCAAAGCGGCCTTCAGGTCATCGGGCATATGCATCAAACCCGGAGCAAAAACAGCACAGTAGCCGGAAAAATCACGTGTATCAGGCGGCAGAATGTCCACGCTAAGCCCCGCGCGACGCAGAGCGCGGTAGTGTTCGAACACAAGGCCGAAATAGGACAGGCCCGCGCCATGCGGCTGCACCGTCCACGCCCAGTCGGCGTCGTAGTCGAAGATCAGCGCAACAGGCGCTTGGGCTGCCTGCAACTCGGGCGCATCGATCAAATCATCGCGCACTTGCCGCGCCTCGATGATCGCGGGCGCGTCCGCGCTGTCGGGGCGCAGCATGCCTGTGTGCATCTCTTCCTGCGCAAACGGCGCCTGACGCCAGCGGAAATAACAGACCGCTTCGGCCCCGTGGGCAAACGCCTCCCACGTCCAGAGGCGGACCATGCCGGGCAGGGGCGCGGGGTTATAGGGCGCCCAGTTCACCGGACCGGGTTGCTGCTCCATTACCCACCAGCGGCCACGGCCCACGGCACGATACAGATCATGGTGAAACGCCTGAAAATCCGGATCGCCCTGACGCGCATATTTGCGTTGGCGTTCGGCATCGGCGCCAACGCGATCTTCAAGGAAACCAAGGGGATAGCTGTCCCACGTCGCGATTTCCAGATCGCGCCCGACTTTGTAATGGTCGAAGTCGGTGATGCGGCCCATGTAGTTGTGGCTGATCGGCGCGTCGGAATGCGCGCGGATGATATCTACCTGTTCGCGGTTGAACTGCACCACCTGATCCGACGAAAACCGGCGGAAGGCCAAGGCGTGGGCAGGGTTTGGTTCGGTTACCGTCAGGTTGGGCAGGTCGATGTCGTCGAAATCGGCGTAGTCCATCGACCAGAACACATTGCCCCAAGCCGTGTTCAACGCGTCGATATCGTCGGCAAAAGCGTTCCGCAGCCAGTCGCGGAAGGCCAGACGCGCGGCATTCGAATAGGAAATGACCGTATCATGGCAGCCGTATTCGTTGTCGGTCTGCCATGCGGCGACATAGGGGTTTTTGCCATAGCGCTGCGCGACTTTTTCGGTGATCCGGCGGCTTTCGGCGCTGAACCCTTCGTGGCTAAAGCAATAATGGCGGCGCGATCCGAATTTGCGCGGCTTTCCGTCGACATCGACAGCGATCATATCGGGGTGTTTGTTAACGACCCAACGGGGCGGTGTGGCGGTGGGGGTGCCCAGAACAACCTTGAGGCCCGCACGCCCCAGCACGTCAATCGCGCGATCCAGCCAATCCCAATGAAACTCGCCCTCGCGCGGTTCTATTTTACCCCACGCGAATTCGCCAATGCGCACCCACGTCAGACCGGCCTCGACCATGCGGGCGGCGTCTTGCTCCCACATGTCTTCGGGCCAGTGCTCGGGGTAGTAGCAGGTTCCAAGTGTCCGTTTCATAAAGGATTATCCGTAGATTTCGTCATAGGCCACGACGATTTTTTCGGCCCGTGTTTTGATCTCGGAGGTTCGTATACCTGTAGTATACAGTGCCGTTCCGATGCCAAACCCATCCGCTCCGGCAGCTTTCCAATCGGCGAAATTGTCGGGGCCTGCACCGCCTACGGCAAAGCATTTCGTGCCTTCGGGCAGAACCGCGCGGATGGCTTTCAGGCCAGCGGGCGTTACAAGCGATCCGGGGAACATTTTCAGCCCGTCGGCCCCGGCGCGCAGGGCGGTGAAGCATTCGGTCGGGGTCATCACACCGGGGTAGGACAGCATGCCAGCGGCCTTAGTTGCCGCGATGACGTCAGGGTTGCAGTCGGGTGAAACGATCATCTGCGCGCCAAGGTTGCCCAGCTGTGTGACCGCATCGGTATCCAGCACCGTGCCCGCACCGATCACAGCACGGTCGCCTGCGGCCTGCACCATCGCGGCGATGCTGTCGAACGGGTCGGGCGAATTCAGCGGCACCTCGATCAGCGTGATGCCCGCGTCGATCAGGGTGTTCATGGCGTCGACGGCCTCGGGCGGGGTGATGCCGCGCAGGATGGCGATGATGTTGCGTGTCATGTCAGGCGTCCTGAAGGGTTTTGTAGGCGGCGGTCAGCCCGGCAAGCGTGACCGTTTCGGCATCCAGAATGGTCACGGGAACGGCCTGCGCCGACAGGGCATCGGCATAGGCGGTGGCGATCTTTTCCGCGCCCGCGATGCGCACGTCCTGACCCAACCAATAGGGCTTGGCGGCGGCCAGTTCGAGGCCGATCAGAAGACCCGACAGACGCGACCGTGCCGTCACTGGATCAAGGTCGGTCAAAAGCGCCTCGGCCCGTAGTGAGAACAGCTCGGCCGCGACGGCGGCGGGGCGGGACATGGCCTGATCCAAGGCGTCGGTAAAGGCATCGTCGTCCCAGCCATCATCGGCCACGGAATGGCGAAGAACCGACTGTTCCGACAGAAGGCCGAACATTTCACCGGTCAGGAAGGTGCGGAAGCTCACGACCTCTCCGGCGCTGATATGTGCCCATTTACAATGGGTTCCGGGCAGGCAGACGATGCCGTCAAAGTCGGGATCGATCTGCATCACGCCCGCGATCTGGGTTTCTTCGCCGCGCATGACGTCGGCAGGTTTGTCCTGTTTGATGCCGGGTAGAATGTGCACATCGATCCGCGCGTCGCGGGTGGGCACATGGGTGGCCTGATCGATGCTGGGGGGCTTGCAGGGCACGCTGACATAGCGCGCCTCGGCCCAGCCCTGACGCGATCCCGCCATGCCACAGATCACCACGGGCAGGGTGACGCCCGGTTCCAGATGATCGCGCAGTGCGTCGATCAGGACGGGTTCGAAATGGTCGGGGCGCAGACCGGCCATGCCTTTGTTGCTGTCGATCCGCTGCAGCGCCTGCCCATCGGCTGTCATCAGCCAGAGACGTAGGTGGGTTGTGCCCCAATCGACGGCAATCCAGTCGGGTTTCATAGTCTTGGTCATCCTGTCACTACAACACCACCGTCCACGACCATCGCCTGACCGGTCATCATCCGGCTGGCGTTCGAGGCCATGAAAAGGGTGGTGCCTACGATGTCTTCGGGCACGAGGTGATCCTTAAGGCACTGGCGGTCCAGATGCGCGGCAAGGGATTCAGGGTCGGCCCACATATCCAGTTGTTTCTGGGTCAGCACCCAACCCGGTGCCAATGCATTCACGCGGATACGGTCGGGGCCGAATTCACGCGCAAGGCTGCGGGTCATGCCGTTGATGCCGGAATTTGCGGTTGTATACGCAGGATATCCAGCGTTCCCCATCATGTAGCTGATGGAGGAAAAGTTGATGATCGATCCGCCGCCTGCATCTCGCATACCGCCGACAACGGCCTGACAGGCAAAGAAGTAAGCCTTGAGGTTGATGGCCATCGACCAGTCCCAGAAGTCTTCGGTCACCTCTTCGGTTGTGTGGCGTTTGTCGTTGGCGGCGTTGTTGACCAGAACGGTAATCGGGCCGTTATGTTCGGCGGATTTGGCAATCGCGTCTTGTAGGGCGGGAATGTCGGTGATGTCGCATTGGATGAAAAACGGGCGGTTGCCGGTTTTCTGCTCCATCTCCTCCACAAAGCCGGAGGCGTCCGAGCGGCCCACAAAGGCGACCTTGGCACCTTGGCGCAGGAAGCCTTCGGTCAGAGACGCGCCGATGCCCGAACCACCGCCGGTGATGAAGACCGACTTGCCGTTCAGATCGTGATAGGTGGCGTTCAGGTCCATCAGTGGCTTTCCCTTGTGACAAGGCGGGTGTCTTTACCCACCAAGAAATCCAGATCCGCGCCTTGGTCGGCTTGCAGAACGTGGTCGATGTAAAGCTTCGCGTAGCCGCGGGTGTAATGCGGTTCATCCGGTGTCCATGCGGCGCGGCGTTCGGCCAGTTCGGCCTCGTCGACCAGCAGTTCCAGAATGCCCTGCGATGCGCTGACTTTGATCCGGTCGCCGGTTTTCACCAGCGCGAGCGTGCCGCCTGCCTGCGCCTCGGGCGAGACGTGCAGGATGACGGTGCCGAACGCCGTGCCGGACATGCGGGCATCCGAGACGCGGATCATGTCGCGCACGCCTTCGCGGACCAGCTTGCGCGGGATCGGCATATTGCCGACCTCGGCCATGCCGGGATAGCCCTTGGGCCCGCAGCCTTTCAGGACAAGGATGGTGTCTTTGGTGACGGGCAGATCATCGTTGTCGATGGTGGCTTTGAGTTCTTCGATATTCTCGAAAACGTAGGCCTCGCCTTCGTGTTCCAGCAGCGCATCCGTGGCCGCCGAGGGCTTAACGATCGCGCCGTTGGGGGCAAGGTTGCCGCGCAGAACGCGCAGGCCAGCGGCGGGCTTGACGGGCGCATCCCAGCTGTGGATCACGTCGCGGTTAAAGCATTCGGCCCCGTCGGCATAGGCGCTGATATCGCGGCCCAGCACGGTTTGCGCGCCTTCCAACAGGCCCTGATCCGCCAGTTCGCGCAGTACGACAGGCATTCCGCCCGCGTAGCAGAAATCTTCCATCAGGTATTTGCCCGACGGCATGCAGTTGACCAGCAGCGGCACGTCCGATCCCAGTTCGAAATCGGCCAGCGTCAGGTCCACGCCGACACGGCCTGCGATGGCCAGAAGGTGCACAACCGCGTTGGTCGATCCGCCCACGGCGGCGTTGGCGCGGATGGCGTTGATGAAGGCCTGTTTGGTCAAAACGTCGGACGGTTTGATGTCTTCGTCCACCATTTCAACGATCCGCTTACCGGTCAGATGGGCCAGCGCCATGCGGCGGCTGTCGACGGCGGGCAGGGCGGCGTTGGTGGGTAGCGACAGGCCCATCGCCTCGACCAGCGACGACATGGTGGATGCCGTGCCCATCGTCATGCAGACGCCTTTTGATCGGCTCATGCCGGCTTCGGCGTTCATGAAGTCCTGCAGGGTCATTTCGCCCGCGCGGACGGCCTCGGAAAACTTCCAGACGTCGGTGCCGGACCCGATATCCTTACCCTGCCATTTGCCGTTCAGCATCGGGCCTGACGACACGACGATGGACGGCAGATCAACGGATGCTGCGCCCATCAACTGGCCGGGGGTGGTTTTGTCACAGCCACCCAAAAGCACAACGCCGTCAATGCCATAGGCGCGGATCGATTCCTCGACATCCATGGCCAGAAGGTTGCGGAACAGCATGGCGGTGGGCTTCATCTGGGTTTCGCCAAGGCTCATGACCGGAAACTCGACAGGGAAACCGCCCGCCTCCCACACGCCGCGCTTCACGCCCTCGGCCAGATCGCGCAGGCCCGAGTTGCACGGCGTCAGTTCGGACCATGTGTTGCAGATGCCGATCACCGGACGGCCATCAAAGGCGTGATCGGGAAAACCCTGATTTTTCATCCATGAACGATGGATGAAGCCGTCTTTGTCCAGCTTGCCGTACCAGTTTTCGCTGCGTCTTTTCTTGGTCATGTTCGTGTTCCTTCGATCACCCACATCGTCTCGGGGAAGGCCCAAGGTAGGGTCAGACCGTGTTGCATCAGATATTGTCCCGACAGCACCATATCGCGGCTTTTGATCGCCTGCGATCCGCGCGACAGGTTGGGCAGCGCGTCGTCGCGGTTGAGCAGTCGGATGCTGTAGCGTGCTTTGGGGTCAAGCCCCGTCAGTTGCAAGGGGCGCGGCAGGATTTGCGCCGATGTGGCGTGCTTGCCTGCAAAGACGACAAAGCGGCTGCCGTCACTGGCCAGTTGCTGTTCTGCGATGACAGAGGGATCGGCGCTGTCCAGCCGCAGGATCGCGGCGGTGCTGCGCCAATGGCGATTGTCTTTCCACCACTGCGTGACGTCGCGCAGAACCTGTGCTTCGTCTTCGGTCAGTTCGCGGGGGTCCATTTCGAACCCCATGTGGCGCTGTGCGGCGACCCATGCGCGTAGGCGGATATCCAGCGTTCTGCCGGAGGTGTGGCAATGGCGCGGGCCGACGTGGCTGCCGGTGACGTCCAGCGGCAGGAACAGCGCGGCCTCGTGCTGGATGCGCAGGCGTTCGATGGCGTCGTTGGAATCCGACAGCCAGACACGCTGGGTCCGTTCCAGTACGCCCAGATCAATGCGCCCGCCGCCGGACGAACAGCTTTCAATCTCGACCAGCGGGAAATCGGTGCGCAGGCGGTCGACCAGTGCGTAATAGCCGCGTGTCTGGGCCGCATCGGGGAAGGGCAGAACGCGGTTATGATCCCATTTGATATAGTCGATGTCATAGGCCGACAGGACAGCGGCAATCTTGTCGTAAAGATACGCGCCCACGGCGGGGTTTGCCATATCGAGCACCATCTGTTGACGGCCCAGTACCTGATCGGCGGGGCCAAGCGCCCAGTCTGGGTGCGCGCGATAGAGATCGCTGTCGGGGTTCACCATTTCCGGTTCGAACCAGATGCCGAATGTCATGCCCAAGCCGTGGACGTGATCAATCAGCGGCCCGAGCCCATCGGGGTATTTGCGCGGATCGATGTCCCAGTCACCAAGGGATGAGGTGTCATCGTCTCGCCGTCCGAACCAGCCGTCATCCAGCACGAACCGTTCGGCCCCCAGCGCCGCCGCGCGGTCGGCGATGGCGGTCAGTTCGGGTAGGGAATGGTCGAAATAGATCGCCTCCCAACAGTTGTAATGCACAGGCCGCGGGGTGTCGGGTTTGGGCCATGTCACGATCCGGTCGCGCACGTGGCGCTGGAAGGTGGTGGCGATGCCGTTCAGGCCCGTGGTGCTGAAGGTGGCATAAAGCTTGGCGGTTTGGGCCTTGGTCACGGGGGCCAGATCGGTGCCCATAGCGTGGCCGAACTGGATTTGGCGGCGCCCGTCGGGCAGTTCCTCGGCCACCATGCGGTGCCCGCCGGACCAGCCGTAGTGGATGGCCCATGCATCGCCGCGCGTGTTGGTGGTGCCGCGTTCCGGCAGGATCACGGCAGGGAAATGTTCGTGCCCCGTGCGGCCCGTGCGGCTTTCGCGCATGTGGATGCCAGCGGCCCACGGGATGTTTGTGGTCTGGAATTCGGCAATCCAGCGGCCGGAAAAGTCGATCAAGTGATCGGCCAGTTGCGGCGCTGGCAGGGTGGGCGCGGCCAACCAGTGGATGCGCACAGGCGCGTCTGATGTCAGCGTCGTCTGCGCGGTGATCATGTGCGTGACGGTGTCTATCCCCAGATCAAAGGTCAGGGTCAGGCCCAAATCCGCATCGCTGTACGTGAGGCTGATCGCCGTTTCGCTGGCCTGATCGCTGGCATAGCGGAAGCGCGGCAACATCGGTGCGCCAGTGGCATCCTGCACCATGAGGCCGGGTTGGCCGGGGAAGGTCTGGGATGCCTCGGGGCAGAGCGAGATCGGCGGGTTTGCATCCAGCATGCCGCCGGTCACGTCCATTTCGGACGCAGCCGTCAGTTCGGCCAGATCGTCGTCCAGCGCCGCGCCCCAATAGACGACATGGGGCAGCGCATCGTTCAGCGACGAAAGGATCAGGCTTTGATGCCCGTCAGTCAGGTGCCAGTTCCGCATTACTTCACAGCACCCAGTGTCAGGCCCGCGATAAAATGGCGTTGCATCAGGAAGAACATCGCCACGGGCGGCAGGGCGGCGACGATGCTGCCCGCGCTCATCAGGTGATAGGCCGCGCGGTATTGAGCGTTAAAGCTGGTGATGCCTGCGGTCACGGGCTGGCTTTCAGCGCCTTGGGTCAGGACGACGGCCCAGAAGTAATCGTTCCAGATGAAGGTAAAGATCAGCACCGAAAGGGCGGCGATTGCGGGCTTCATCAGGGGCAGGACGACGAACCAGAAAATCCGCCATTCAGCAACGCCTTCGACGCGGGCGGCTTCGATCAGTTCGTAAGGAAGCGCACGGATGAAGTTGCGCATGAAGAGCGTGCAGAACCCTGTCTGGAACGCGATGTGGAACAGGACCAGACCGGTTTTGGTATTGTATAGCCCCATGTCCAAGGTCAGATCGCGCACCGGGACCATCAGGATCTGGAAGGGCACAAAGTTGCCCGCCACGAACATAAAGAAAATCCACAGGTTCGATTTGAACTTGTAAATGCCCAACGCAAATCCGGTCATGCAGGACAGGGCCACGGCCCCGATCACGGTGGGTACGGTGATCAGGAAGGAATTCATCAGATAGCGCGGCATGTCCGACTGGAAGAACACCTTGCCGTAGTTTTCAAATCCGCCAAAGGCCGTGGGCAGGCCCCAGTAGTTGCCGGTGGTGAAATCCGTGTCAGGCTTGATCGAAAACAGCGCTACGGCGATCAGCGGGGCCAGCCACATCAAAAGCGCGATGGGCAGCAGGCCCTGATAACTGAGCTGGGCGGCACGGGATGATTTTTCGATGGGTTTGGGAAACATCGTCAGGCCCCCGCGCGTGGTGTGATGGTGGTGTGTGTCATGATCAGTGCCCCTTTTCCTGACGCCACATCGACCAGAGGAAGTAGGCGATAAAGACCAGCATGATCAGGAACAGAACGACCGAGATCGCCGCGCCATAACCCATGCGGAAACCGTATTCCGACAGCGCCTTTTCGAACATGTAGAACGACAGCACGCGGGTCGATCCGAAGGGGCCGCCGTTGGTCATGATGGAAATCAGATCGAACGAGCGAAGCGCGCCAATGATCGTGACGACAAAGGCGATGAAGGTGGCGGGCGCCAGTTGTGGCAGCACCACGTGCCACAGCATGCGCAGGCCTTTCGCACCGTCCAGACGCGCAGCCTCGATCTGTTCGGGGTCCACGGCGTTCAGGCCGGTCAGGTACAGGATCATGCAATAGGCGATCTGCGGCCAGAGACCTGCGGCGATGATGCCGTAGGTGGCCAGTTTCGGGTCGCCCAGAACATTGATCGGGCTAAGGCCCACAGATTCCAGAATGGTGTTAAGCAGACCGAAAGTGGGATCGTAGAACCATGTGAACACAAGACCCACGACGACTTGGGAAATCACGAAGGGAAAGAAAAACAGCGATTTATAGAGGCGGATGCCCGTCACCGTCTGGTTCAGGAACAACGCAATGCCCAGACCGGCGGGGATCGCCAGCAGGTACATCAGCAGCCATTTCAGGTTGTTCCACAGCGACACCTCGAAGGCGCGGTCTGTGACCAGTTCCTGATAGTTCTGCATGCCGACCCATTCTTTCGCGCCTAGCCCGTCCCATTGGTAGAACGAAATCTGGAAGCTCTGGAAAATCGGGGCGATGACGTAGAACAGAAAGAAGAGCAAACCCGGAGCCAGAAACACCCAAGGGGCCAGTTTCTGACGGTTGCGGCGGATAAAGCCGGTGGGTTGCGATGTGTCAGGATGCGTGGCGGTGGCCATGGCGGGGATCCTCCGCAGTCGTTCGGATGGCACAAGGCCGCAGCGGCCTTGCGCAACTGTGTTTCAAAGGGGGGTGGCGATCAAGCCATCCGCCCGGGGAGGATTACTTGTAAATCCGGCCACGCGCCTGTTCGAGGCGGCCAAGGATGTCATCCAGATTGTCAGGGAAGACCATGAATTCCTGGAAACCTTCCATGGCAACGGATGCCATTTCCGCCGGTGCGTCGCGGTCAAAGAACTGCGCAATACCGCCGGGGCTGTTGGACGACAGCATCGCAAAGCCCTGGTTCAGCATTTCGTCATCATCAACCGAAGACTGCGCGTTCACAGGCAACTGTCCCAGCGCGTCGCCGGCGTTGATCTTGGTCTGGTTGTCCGCAGAAACGACGAAGCGCAGGAACTCACGTGCGGCTTCTTTGTTCTGGGCACCTGCCGGAATGTGGAACGTGTCTGTCGGCGCGTCTTCGGCCAGTTCGACATCGGGGTTGATGGCGGGGAACTGGTAGAAGTCCAGCTGGTCGGTGCTCAGGCCTGCTTCGCGCAGCGGGGCTACGGCAAAGTTGCCCATCAGGTAGGCCGCTGCTTCGCCGTTGACCATGAAGGGCAGCGCCTCTTGCCAGCTGTAGGACTGGTGGTTGTCGATGAAGGCGCCCATGTCGATCAGTTCGCGCCAGTTGGCGAATGTCTGACGGACGCGGTCGTCTGTCCAAGCCACTTCGCCGTTGGTCAGCGCCATGTGGAAGTCATAGCCGTTGGTGCGCATGTTCAGGTAGTCGAACCAGCCGCCGGCGGTCCACAGGAACTTGGTGCCGATGGTAAAGCACTTCTTGCCGGAATCGAGGATCGCCTGACAGTTGGCTTTGAATTCATCCCAGTTTGTCGGCTCGCTCAGACCCAGTTCTTTGTAGATGTCTTCGCGGTAGTAAACGCCCCACTGATAGTAGGTATAGGGCACGCCCCACTGTTTGCCGTCGATGGTCATCGCGCCTTTGGTGGACGCAAGGTTTTCGGCGATTTCGGGTTCGGCCCACAGGTCGGAAATGTCTTCGAACAGATCAGCCGAGATATAGGGGCGCATGCGGTTTGCCGCGTACCAGTTGGCCACATCCGGCGGGTTCGCGGACAGGAAGTTGCGGATTTGCGTTTTGTACGCCTCGCGGTCGATGACAGTCAGTTCAACGGTCAGATCGGGGTGCATGGCGTCAAAGCGTGCGGCCATATCCTCCATCACCGCGCGGGGCGCGGGGTTCGACATGTCCGAGAAAATCTTAAGCGTGCCTGTCAGGTTCGAGTCCTGAGCGAGTGCCGCGCCTGCGGTAAAAGCCACCGCGGCTGCGGTTGTCATTAGTCTGGTCAGCATTGCGTCCTCCCTGATTGATGCTGAGCGTCAACAGGTTCCAAATAATGAAACTAGTTTCCAGCTATTGAAACTATGATCGCGACTCGCTAAGAAAGTCAACAGGTGGCATTCATGTTTCGAATGTCGGGAGGAACACGCATATGAATTCACAGGTGCGACAGCAGGGTGGTGCCGACGGGACCGTTGGCAAAGCTTTGGAGGTGCTGGATCAGGTCGCTGAAAAGGGCCGTCCTGTGCGCTTCTCCGAACTGCTGGCCGAAACATCGCATCCCAAGGCGACGCTCTACCGGTTGCTGCAAACCCTGACTAATCAAGGGATGCTGGCCTATGATGAAGATCGCCAGACATATGCGCCCGGCCTGCGGTTGGTTCGGTTGGCCCACAGCGCGTGGCGGCAAAGTTCGCTGGCCCCTGTGGCGCGCCCCTATCTGGCTGCCTTGGCTCAGGAAGTCGGGGAAACCATCCACCTTGCCCAGCTTGATCGCGGGCAGGTTCTTTATGTCGACAAGATGAACGCCGCCGAACCGATCGAGATGTTTTCGCAGGCGGGCAAGGTTGGTCCGGGCTATTGCACGGGCGTCGGTAAGGCGATGATGGCGTTCCTTGATGCCGAGGACCGGCAGGATGCCATCAACCGTCAGGCCTATTTCGCCCATACGCCCAACACGCTGACGACACCAGACGCGCTGGCCGCCGAGCTGGACCGGATCAAGGCCGAAGGCGTGTCGTACGACCGTGAAGAGCACGAGCCCGGCATCATCTGTATCGCCGCGCCGATTCTGTCATCGACGGGCCGCGTTATCGGCGCGCTGTCGATCACCACATCCACATCCCGCCAGAGCTTTGACGGGTTAGAGCAACATCGCGCCGCGCTTTTGCGCACGGCGCAGGATATCGCCGGGGCTGCCGAAAGCTGGCAGTTCCCGACCTAAGTTTTTCGGGGGAGGATCGCCATGTCGGGTGTGACGCTGACACAGGCTATTAAGAAATACGGTGACGTTCAGGTGATCCACGGTGTGGATCTGGACATCAAGGACGGTGAATTCTGTGTGTTTGTCGGCCCGTCGGGCTGCGGCAAGTCCACGCTTTTGCGCATGATCGCAGGGCTTGAGGAAACCACCGACGGCCAGATCAACATCGGTGATCGCGATGTCACGCGGGTCGAGGCGGCGGATCGTGGCGTGGCGATGGTGTTCCAGACCTACGCGCTTTACCCCCATATGTCGGTCGAACAGAACATGGGCTTTGGCCTGAAAATGAACGGCCATCCCAAGGATGAAATCAAAGCCAAGGTCGATGAAGCCGCCCGCATCCTGAAGCTGGAAGACTACCTGAAACGCAAACCCAAGGCGCTCTCCGGTGGTCAGCGTCAGCGCGTGGCGATTGGCCGTGCGATTGTGCGTGGCCCCGAGGTGTTTTTGTTCGACGAACCGCTGTCGAACCTTGATGCGGAACTGCGTGTCGACATGCGGGTCGAGATCGCGCGCCTGCACAAGGAAATCGGCGCGACGATGATTTACGTCACCCACGATCAGGTCGAGGCGATGACGCTGGCCGATAAGATCGTGGTGCTGCGCGCGGGCAAGATCGAACAGGTCGGCAGCCCGATGGATCTCTACAAAGACCCCGACAACAAATTCGTCGCGGGCTTTATCGGATCGCCCAGCATGAATTTCCTTAAGGGTGTTGTCGCTGGTGGTCAGGTTCAGGTCCCCGCACTGGGCGGTGCGTCTTTGGCGGGCCCTGCGTCCCTTCCTGCGGATGGGTCCGAGGTGCTCGTCGGCCTACGCCCGCAGCATCTGTTCGTGCAGGCAGGCGGAGACCACGCCCGTCTGGACATCCGCGAACGTCTGGGCGGTGTGGCCTACGACTACCTGATCACGCCGGACGGTGAAAAGCTGGTCGTGGAAACACGCGGCGACGAAGACATCGCGGAAGGGTCCAACGTGACCATCACCTGCGACGGCACGCAGGCGATGTTCTTTGATGCAACGACAGAAGCGCGGCTGAGGTAAGCGGCTGGATCTGCGTGACGTTTGGCGGGCGCATCGCGCCTGCCGTGGTTAGTGATGAGGTGCGGCTGTTCTGATCGGAGTCCAAAATGCTTTGCACTTCACGCCCAGCTAATCGCCAGTTTGAAAAAATAAGTTGGAATAGAGCAATGAATAGGCAACCTGTTTGTTATCCTCTATCAGAAGAACATTACTCTAATTCCACGCATGATTAGCTGGACTAAAACGATAAGGCCTGTCACCGCGCCAGAAGAGTACAAAAGCCAAAAAACAAGTCTGCTTACTGGCCGCGATTTCCCTTCGCTGAGGTAAAGTTCGGTATAGGCTCTGACCCTGGCTCCCTCCTGAACAAATAAATCTGGCCACATCAAAAGCTTCAGGGAGTTATTGATATCATCATACTTCTTGTCCATGAAAAATAGGTCAAAACCACCCATGCCATCTCGCAGAAGGTAGCCACTCTTTGCTTTTTCCAATTGGTCTGACCAGTTCGGCTGAATAAAATGAGCCCTGCTAATGCGCTCTAACTGGGCATAGGAAGATGAGGTCTCAAGCAACAGACATAGCGTCCTTAGATCGTTCTCCGTTAGCGTATTTGCGGCGCGCGCATGAATTGCTTGATTGTCCCTGTCTTTGATGTACATGTTTTCGCTGAAATAGGGTGCCCCATGTACTCGCTTTAACGGCTCTTTCCCCTCGATAGAAATGGTTCTGGGTAAGCTACCAAGGCTGAATTCCCTATACTCTGCCAGAAAATCTGTGTCGGTAAGCGTATCGGGGAAATCATTAAATCGCGCTTCGTGTTTCTGTATGAAACTTGGGCATCGAAGTTTGTAGCAAGCAAGTCCAGCCATTAGAAGTAATGCCGATACAAATGAAAGCTTGAAGCTGAATGGTACGACGAAGCCATCGCCGATTTCTATCTTGAAGCCTTCTGGAAAAGTAATTTCGACTGGGAAGCTCGAAACTATCGCAACAATCAATGGACAGACGATGATCCAATACTTGATCAGGCGAAAGATTCCGTCTGACATGAGAGGCTTCGCCGTATGCCAATAAGGAGGAAAGAACCACCGCTTTAGTCCGCCAGCTTCATCTAGCCGTCCAAAGAAATTCTCAATTCGGATTACACGCTGCCTTATTGCACGGAGGAAAGGCCCTGGATGTTTAAATACGTGAAGCGCTGGAGTTGTCATGAATGCCTAGATTAATCATATAATTAAATTGAGGTAACTTTTGCCTCTGTCGCGAAATACTGCAAGTGCAAGTGTTCACGGGGCCTAGTTCTATTTATAAGTGCCAAAAGGCTAATCTTGGCCGTTCAGAAAATTCGTAATCCACATCGTAGACGTACTCTTGCTCCAGGGCACTGGCGGAAAAGTCCACATGCCTGACTTCAGGCGGCAAGCATTGGCAAAACGCCGCGCTTACGCCTCAGACGGTTTCCCATCATCCCCGCCGCGCATTTCGATAACCCGACGCGGGTAGGGGATTTCGATGCCTTCGGCTTTCAGCGCGTTCCAGATCAGGAACAGCACATCGCTGGAGTATTTGTTCTTGCCGTCGTCCAGACCTTCGACCCAGAACTCGACCCCGAAATCGATCCCGCTCTCGCCGAAGCCGCGCAGTTCGACGTCCGGCTCTTCCGGTTCGCTCAGAACGCCGGGGTGGGCGGCGACGGCTTTGGAGATCAGGTCGGGGATTTTGTTGATGTCGGTGTCGTAGCTGACCGAAAATTCCACCTCGAGCCGGTTGGCCGATCCGCTGTCGGAATAGTTCACAACGCGGGTGGTGATGAAGTCTTCGTTCGGGACCACGATCCAACGGCCGTCAAAGGTTTCTAGGATCGTCGCGCGGGCGGTCATTTTGATGATCTTGCCCGCCTCGCCGCCGTCCAGTTCCACGTAATCACCCACGGTGGCCTGACCCTCGAGCAGCAGGATCACGCCCGAGATGAAATTCGAGGCGATTTTTTGCAGGCCGAAACCAAGGCCGACGCCGACAGCACCACCGATGATGGCAAGCGACGACAGGGAAATGCCCATGATGTTCATCAACAGCAGGAAGGCCACGCCGAAGATCATCGCCTCGGCGGCTTTGGCCGACAGTTGCCGGATCGCGGGGCGCATGGGTTGTTTGTCGATATAGGTCGCCGTGTGGCTGTTTGACCAAGTGCCAGCCCAGAACAGCAGGCTACCAGCAATCAGGCCGCGCACGATGGACATGACCGAGAACTGGATGTTGCCCAGATTGACCTGCGTTTCGTTCAGGAAGGCCGACACATCGTCAAGGATGCCCAAGGCATAGAGGCCCGCCAGCGGCACAAGGATGTATTTGGCGAGCGTGCGCAGGAAGGGTTCCTGAATGATCTTGTTAGCCAGCGCGCGGGCAGCCAGGAACAGAAAGACGCGTTTGCCAAAGGCAATCACCGCGCCCGATCCGAACAGCGATCTTGTGACCTGTTCGCCGATCGCGGTCAGCCCGTAGGCCAGAAGCGGCAGGAGCAGCGGCAGGAAGATCAGGACAAAGCGGCGCGCTTTGGCGATGATCGAGGTCGCGTCCTCGGCCGGTTCCAGAACGGCTTTGATCTTGGGGGTAATGATGCGGTTGGCGAGAACCGCTGCGCCATAGGCAAGTATCAGGATCGCGAATTGGGACCAGGCCGCAGGCGTCAGCAGCCAGTTTTGCGCGATATCAACGCCCTGCTGCAGGTAGCCCTGCGCGGTTTCCATCAGATTGCTTGCCATGCGCCCCTATCCCCTAGTGGTGGCGAATGTATTGCCGCGATGGGGTGCATCAGGCAAGGGGCAACGTTGCGAACCTACGGTCACGAAGCCTGTGTCAGGCGTTCCAGCGCGTTTTTCCGGCGGCGCTGATGTCATATCCGCCCAAACGGTGGGCGTAGTCGGCGAATTCGTCGGTGCGCATGAATTCGGCCAGTTTTTGAAGCGGGTCGTCGAACCACGCGCGACGGTCGACGAGGATGTCAAAGCGTTCCTCGATCAGCGGGATAAAGGCGAGACCGTGCGCCTTGGCCAGACTGGCAAGGCCAAAGGTCGCGTCCGCCGCGCCGTGTTGCACCATGCTGACCGCATCGGTTTCGCTGCGCTGTGCGGGGGTCTGGGTCAGACCGGCGGGGTCAATGCCGGTGTCGCGGCAAAGGCGGGCGAAAATGCTGGCGGTGCCAGATTCCGGCTGACGGGGCGCAAAGCGGCGCTGGGGCAGGTCGGTCAGGCTTTGGATGTGGCTTTGATCTTCGGGGCGGATCACGATGCCGCGCATGCGGGTCGCAAAGCCAAGCAGTACGACGTTCTGGTTGGCGCAGTGTTTCTGGACGTGGGGCACGTTCCACTGTTCGGTTTCTGCACCCAACAGGTGCAGGCCCGCCGCGGTCCCTTCGCGGGCGGAAAAGCGGGTCAGGCCGTCAAGGCTGGAATCAAACAGGCTGGCCATGCTGCAGCGGGACTGGCGGATCGCCCAGTCGAGCAGCGGATCGTGGCTGCCCAGAAAGACGTTGGGGCGGGCCGCGCCGATGGCTTCGCTGCTGCCGTCGCTTTGACCCGCTGCCATCCATGCGCGGATGTCTTTCTCCGGAAACAGAAGCTTGCCCGTCACCTTGACGCAAGGCACCGCGCCCGAGGCGGCAAGGTCATAGACCTTGCGTTCCTTCAGGCGCAGCAGCTCGGCCAGTTCTTTGACTGTCAGGTATTCGGGCGCGTTTTCGGTCATGTCACTTCGGGGCGTTGGGGAAGAACAACTGTTGTCCGTCCAGCTTATACCCTGCAATGGCCGATTGTCCCGCGTCACTCAGCAGCCAGTCGATGAAAGCCTGACCGGCTGTGGCATCGACGTTGGGGCATTTGTCGGGGTTCACAAGGATTACGCCGTATTGGTTGAACAGGGTTTCGTCGCCTTCCAGTACGATCTTGAAATCGGATTTGTTCTGAAAGCTGATCCAAGTGGCGCGGTCGGTCAGGGTGTAGGCGCCCATGCCGACGGCCGCATTCAGCGTGGCACCCATGCCTGAACCGGTTTCGCGATACCATGTGCCTGATGCATCTGCCGGTGTCAGGTTCGCCGCCGCCCAAAGCGCGCGTTCCTTTTTGTGCGTGCCGCTGTCATCGCCGCGCGAGGTGAACAGCGCGCCTGCGTTGGCGATCTTGGTCAACGCTTCAGTGATGCTGGCGGAAGATGCGACCTGTGCGGGATCATCCGAGGGACCGACCACCACGAAATCATTGTACATCAGGTCTGTGCGTTCGACGCCGCCACCGCTGGCGACGAATTTCTCTTCACTGGGTTTGGCATGAACCAACAGCACGTCACCGTCACAGTTTTCCGCATTACGGATCGCCTGACCGGTACCCACAGCAACGACGTTCACGGTGATGCCGCTGGTGTCTTTGAAGGTGGGCAGGATGGCCTCGTACAGTCCTGAGTTCGCGGTGGATGTGGTGGATTGCACGATAATGCTGTCGCCTGCCTGCGCGGCGGTCGCGGCAAAGGCGGCAAGGATCAGTGGGATCAGTTTCATGGGGGTCCGTTCAAGAAAAGGGTTAGTTCAGAATGTGACCGGCCAGAAAGCGTGCAGCTTCTGCGCTATCCGGTGTCTGGAAAAAGCTGGCTGCGTCCTGATGGCAGTGCAGCTGACCACTGGTTAGAAACAAAACATCATCGGCCAGCCTGCGTGCCTGCGGCACGTCGTGGGTGACCAGAACGATCTTGGTGCCAGCATCGCGTTCTTCGTGAAGGATGTCTTCGATCATGCGGGCCGAGGTTGGATCAAGGCTGGCTGTCGGTTCGTCCAGAAACAGCAGCTTGGGGCTGGTGGCCAAGGCGCGGGCTAAGGCAAGGCGCTGTTGTTCGCCACCGGACAAAAGGCGGGCCGGCTGTTTGTTGCGGCCCTTCAGGCCAACGCGGTTCAGCAGCGCGTCGCGCAGCGATGGATGGCGGATGCCTGCGACTTTCAGGGCGAAATCCACGTTTGCCTCGACCGAGCGGCGCAGAAGAACGGGTTTCTGGAACACCATGGCCTGCGCTTTGCGGGCCTTTTCGGTAACGGTCTCGCCCTGCCAGAACACCAGCCCCTGATCAGCCTCGATCAACCCATGCGCCACGCGCAGCAGCAGGCTTTTACCCGCGCCGTTCGGGCCCATCACGGCGGTGATGCCGCTGGGGGGCAGGGCGCAGGTGATGTCGTTCAAAAGGCATGTGCCATTGCGCGACAGGCCGATGCCCGACAGGGTCAGCCCCTGTTCATGGCGCGTGCGCGCGTCGGGCATGTCCATGAAATCACGCATAGGCGGCCCTTGTTGCTGTGCTGCGTACCGATTGGACAAAACCGTTCACCACCAAGGCAATTGTCAGCAGGATCATTCCCAGCGCCAAAGCCAAGGGTAGGTCGCCTTTGGAGGTTTCCAAGGCGATGGCCGTGGTCATCACCCGTGTCAGGTGATCGATGTTGCCGCCTACGATGATCACTGCCCCCACCTCGGCCACGGCGCGGCCGAAGCCGGCCAGAGCGACGGTCAGAAGGGCAAAACGCCCATCCCACAGCAGCGCCTTCATCTGGCCGATGCGGGACAGACCGAAAGAGCGGAATTGTTCGGCGTATTCGTGGTTCAGGTCCTCAAGGATCTGACGGGACAGCGCCGCGATGATCGGGGTGATCAGGATCGTCTGCGCAATGATCATGGCTGTCGGGGTGTAAAGCAGCCCGAGAAAGCCCAAGGGACCAGAGCGCGACAGGTTCAGATAGACGATCAGGCCCACGACAACAGGCGGCAGGCCCATTAGCGCGTTGATCACCACCAGAACCGCGCTTCGGCCGCGGAACTGGGACACGGCCAGCAGCGACCCGATCGCAAGGCCGATGATGCAGGCAATCAGGGTTGCAATCAGGCTGACGCGCAGGGACAGCAGGACGATTTCCCACAGATCGGGATCGCCTGACAAAACCAGCTGTCCTGCAAGGTGCAGCGCGTCGCCCATGTCTTGCAAATCCTCCCGACCTTGCAAAATTTCCAGCTCGAGAGTCAGATTTGGGAAAAATTGCAAGAAAGGCAAGGAAAAAGCATCACGGGGACCATATGCTTTGGTCTGCGTTCTGCTGAATTGCTGTGCGAAATAGTCGGTTTATCAGGGAAATCTGGTTGGTTTCACGAAGTTGATTCAATTTGGATTAATTATTGGGCGAATCTGGCAGTGATTGCCGCATAAATGGGCGACTCGGTGCGCGAGGGGTGTCTCGCTCTTGGCCGTCCCTGTTCGCCCGTGCAGAGTTGGGCCAACTCTGATCGCGACCAACCGAGGACCGACCAATTCCTTACGACCAGACCTCTGCCAACGAACCCAAAGTCTCCGCGCAGCGCGCGCGGGGTGCAGTTGTTTTGCGGGCAAAGCGTCGGGACAAGGCGACTGTGATCGGCGGGTTTTCCGTGTCCGGTTCCTCCAAGATGTTGTTCCCTCATGGTCCCGCGAATGGGCCGATGACAGGCGTCTGGCTGAATACCGCAGGTGGCATCACAGGCGGCGACCAGTTCACGCTTGAGGCCGCGGCGGATGAAGGTGCGCATCTGGTGCTGACCTCGCAGGCGGCAGAGCGGATTTACCGCGCGATGCCGGGCAAGCCGGGGCAGGTTGTGAACCGCCTTGAGATCGCCCAACGCGCGCGGGCCGATTGGCTGCCGCAGGAAACGATCCTGTTTGACCACGCCGCGCTGGATCGTCGGCTGGACGTGACCATGGCGGCGGATGCGCGGTTTCTGGGTGTTGAAAGTCTGATCTTCGGACGCGCCCTGATGGGCGAAACCGTCACCCAGCTTGACCTGATGGACCGGATTTCCGTGCGTCGTGAAGGAAAGCTTGTCTTTGCCGACCGCCTGCGCCTGTCGGGCGATGCGCAAGCCGCACTGAACCGCGCGCATCTGGGCGGTGGTGCCGTCGCGATGACCACCGTGGTCGCCGCATGGCCAGCGGCCTCTGTGCAACTGGAGACACTGCGTGCGATGCTGCCCGAAACCGCAGGTGCCTCGGCCCTTGATGATGACCTGATCGTGCTGCGCATTCTGGCCCCTGACGGGTTCGATCTGCGCCAATCCCTTATTCCCGTTCTGCGCCATCTGAATGGTGCGGACCTGCCAAGACCCTGGATGATCTGACTTATGCAACTGACCCCCCGTGAAAAAGACAAGCTTCTGATTTCCATGGCCGCCATCGTGGCCCGCAAGCGGCTTGAACGCGGCGTGAAGCTGAACCACCCCGAAGCGATTGCGCTGATCACCGATGCGGTGGTCGAAGGTGCGCGTGACGGGCGCAGCGTGGCCGATCTGATGCAGGCCGGAGCCGAGGTGATCAGCCGTGAAAAATGCATGGAAGGCGTGCCCGAAATGATCCACGAGGTTCAGGTTGAAGCCACGTTTCCCGACGGCACCAAACTGGTGACCGTGCACAACCCCATTCGATAATTCTGAACGATAGGAAAGGACACATCATGCGGACAGCACTGGCATTCGGCGCGATGTTTACAGCGACACAGGCGGCGGCCCATCCGGGCTTGCATGTGCATGGCGACAGCGGGTCTTCCTTGGGGCTGGTCGCGGGCGCATTGGCCGTTGTGGCTTTGGCGGGCGTTCTGGCTTGGGCACGAGGAGCGCGGGCGTGATCCCGGGCGAAATCATTCCTGCCGAGGGCGACCTGACCCTGAACAGCGACCGCGAGGCGTTTACGCTGATGGTGGCCAACACCGGCGACCGTCCGGTGCAGGTGGGCAGCCATTACCATTTTGCCGAAGCGAACCCCGCGCTGGATTTTGATCGTGACGCGGCCCGGGGCTGTCGTCTGGATATCGCGGCGGGCACAGCGGTGCGCTTTGAACCCGGCCAACGCCGCGAGGTTTCACTGATCCAGCTGGCGGGGGACCGTGTGGTCTATGGCTTTAACCAAAAGGTTATGGGGGCGCTGTGATGCTGCGTGGGCTGGCAGTTTTGGTAACACTGGCAAGCCCCGTTGCTGCGCAGGTGCTTGATTGCCCTGATGCGACGTCTCAGGCCGAAATGACCGGCTGCGCGGCCCGCGCGTATGAGGCGGCGGATGGTGATCTGAACCTCGCCTACAAAATGGCCATGGAGCGTGCGCGGTCCATGGATGAATACCTGCAAGACGGTCAGGTGCCCGCCGTCGAAATCCTGCGTGATGCGCAGCGGGCATGGCTTCCGTTTCGGGACCAAGCCTGCGAGGCGGAAAGCCTGATGGCACGCGGTGGCACCATGCAGAACATGATATTTTTTATGTGTTTGGAACGGTTAACGAGAAACAGAACAGAAGATTTACGTATTTTCGGAGAGCTCAACTGACCGGCCATTGGTCCGGTTTCAGGAGGTGAAGACATGATGACGACACCAGTGACGAATTGGATGAACCTGACCCAGAAAGTCTGGGTGCAACAGATCAAGATTGCCGAAGTGATGTACGAGGCAACGATCAGCCCGCGCGCGATGCAGCGCATGGGCTGGCCTATTCCAAATCCTGCAACGACCCGCACGTCAAAACCTGCGGCCAAGACCGCGTCCAAACCCGTGGCGGCCAAGACGAACACGCCTGTCTACGACAAACCGAAAGCGGCGCCTTCCAAGCCCAAGCTTGTTGAGCCTGTGAAAGCCAAACCAACACCTGCCGTAGCGGCCAAGACAGAGACGCCAGCAAAGCCTGCTGCTGCCGCAAAGGTGGCCGAACCCGCACCAAAGGCCGAAGCAGCCCCTGCGCCGACACCGAAACCAGCGGCCAAAACGGCCGCGCCCGAGGTCAAAGCCACACCCGCACCTGCGGCCCCGAAAGCGCCCGCAAAACCTGCAGCAAAGCCCGCAGCGAAACGTGCGGCCCCGAAACGTAAGACCACGGCGCGTCCCAAGGCGGCCCCCAAGCCTGCTGCTAAAGCTGCGCCAGCGAAACCCGCTGCCAAAGCATCTCCGTCCAAGGCGACACCCGTTGAGGCGACGCCTGCCAAGACCGCCACGTCCAAACCGGTAGCGCCTGCAACGCCGTCTAAAGACGCAGAATTCGCATCTAAGCGCAAAGTGGTGCGTCAGCCGTCGATGCCGCCTGCAATGCCCGACAAATCGCCCAAGAAACCCACGTCCTGATCCCCGCTCAGGACGTACAGAAACGACCCCTTACCGTTAAGGACACCTTATGCCCGCCAAGATTTCCCGTGCTGATTATGCTGCCATGTTCGGCCCCACCACCGGCGACCGCGTCCGTCTGGCCGACACCGATCTGATCATCGAGGTCGAGCGTGATCTGACCGCCGAGGCGGTCGGCACGGCCCAGACTGGCGGTTCGGGGGCCAATTCTGCCATCTATGGCGAAGAGGTGAAATTCGGCGGCGGTAAGGTGATCCGCGACGGGATGGGCCAAGCACAGACCAGCCGTGCAGGTGGGGCGGTGGACACCGTCATCACCAACGCGCTGATTGTGGATCACAGCGGTGTCTATAAGGCCGACGTGGGTCTGAAAGACGGGCGTATTGCCAAGATCGGCAAGGCGGGCAACCCCGACACCCAACCGGGCGTGAACATCATCGTCGGTCCGGGCACCGAAGCCATTGCGGGCGAGGGCAAGATCCTGACCGCGGGCGGCTTTGACAGCCACATCCATTACATCTGTCCGCAACAGATCGAAGACGCGCTGCATTCCGGCCTGACCACAATGCTGGGCGGCGGCACGGGGCCTGCACATGGCACCTTGGCGACAACCTGTACGCCCGGTCCTTGGCACCTCGGGCGGATGCTGCAATCGGCTGATGCCTTTCCGATGAACCTTGCCTTCGCGGGTAAGGGCAACGCGTCCCTGCCCGAGGCGTTGATCGAACAGATCAAGGGCGGTGCTTGTGCGCTGAAACTGCACGAAGACTGGGGCACGACCCCCGGTGCGATTGATTGCTGTCTGTCTGTGGCCGATGACATGGACGTTCAGGTGATGATCCACACCGACACGTTGAACGAATCCGGCTTTGTCGAAAACACCGTGAAGGCCATGAAGGGCCGCACGATCCACGCCTTCCATACTGAAGGCGCGGGCGGCGGACATGCGCCGGATATCATCAAGATTTGTGGCGAAGAGCACGTGCTGCCGTCGTCCACCAACCCGACACGCCCCTACACGGTGAACACGCTGGAAGAGCATCTGGATATGCTGATGGTGTGCCACCACCTGGACAAGCGTGTGCCGGAAGACGTGGCCTTTGCCGAAAGCCGCATTCGCCGCGAAACCATTGCCGCCGAAGACATCCTGCACGACATGGGCGCGTTTTCGATCATCGCGTCGGACAGTCAGGCCATGGGCCGCGTGGGCGAGGTGATCATCCGCACATGGCAAACCGCCGACAAAATGAAAAAGCAGCGCGGCAGCCTGCCTGAAGAAACCGGCGATAACGACAACTACCGCGTCCGTCGCTATGTGGCGAAATACACGATCAACCCAGCGATTGCCCACGGCATCGCCCATGAAATCGGGTCGATCGAGGAAGGCAAACGCGCCGATCTGGTGCTGTGGAACCCAGCGTTCTTTGGCGTGAAGCCCGAGATGGTCCTGATCGGCGGCTCGATTGTCTGTGCGCAGATGGGCGATCCGAATGCCTCCATCCCGACACCGCAGCCAGTTTACACCCGCCCGATGTTCGGGGCCTATGGCAAAGCGGTCGAAAACTCGGCCGTGGTGTTCGTGTCCGAGGCCGCGCAGGCCGAAGGTATCGGCGAAAAGCTGGGTCTGTCGAAACAGACGCTGGCCGTGCGCAACACGCGCAACATCGGCAAAAAGGACCTGATCCTGAACAACGCGACGCCTGAGGTCGAGGTGAACCCAGAAACCTACGAGGTGCGCGCGAACGGCGAATTGCTGACCTGCGAACCGGCAAAAGAGCTGCCCATGGCGCAGCGCTATTTCCTGTTCTAACGTCGCAGGCTCAGGGTCCGACCGGCGTCGGGCCACCTGTGACACCCTTTGACACTACGATGAATGGCCCGCTCATGCTCACCGCCCATGCTTATCACGGTCACGCCCATGCCACCCCGATCGGAGAGGTCGTGCTGGATTACGAAGGCCGTTTTCTGCGCCGCAAGGTGATTACCCTGACGGATGATCGCCGCTGTCTGGTGGATTTGCCGCAAACGACGTCTTTGGATGCGGGTGGTGTGTTGGTGACTGACGCCGGAGAGGTGACCGTCGTTGCCGCGCCAGAGCCGTTGTTGGAAGTGCGCGGCGACGGGTTGGTTCGTTTGGCCTGGCACATCGGCAACCGCCACACCCCCTGTCAGATCGAAGAGGATCGGCTGTTGATCCAGCGCGATCACGTGCTGCGCGATATGTTAGAGCGTTTGGGGGCGGAACTGGCCGAGGTGGTCGAACCGTTCACGCCGGAAGGTGGCGCATATGGGCATGGTCGCACCCACGGGCATGATCATTCCCACAGCCACGGTCCCGACACCCACGTGCATGCCCATGGCTGATCCGTTCCTGACCCTTCACCAGATGTTTTCGCCTGCCTTCCCGACAGGCGGCTTTGCCTATTCCCATGGGCTTGAGGCGATGGTGGCCGAGGGGCGGGTGGCGTCTGTTGGCGACATGGCGGACTGGCTGGAAACCGTGCTGCGCTTTGGCGCGGGGGCCACGGATGCAGCGCTGTTTTGCTGTGCCTATGACGCTGGGGATGATTTGGCCGAGGTCGCTGAACTGGCCGCCGCGTTGTCGGGCACCGAGGAACGGCGCCGCGAAACCATGCTTCAGGGCGCGGCCTTTGCCGCCACGATACGCAAGGTCTGGCAGCTGGATTTGCCCGATATGGCCTATCCCGTTGCGGCTGGTCGTGCTGCGGCGCTGATGGGTCTGCCGCGTATCCCGAGCGCCGAGGCGTGTTTGTTGGGCATGGCGTCGAACCTTGTTCACGCTGGCGTCCGGCTGATCCCCTTGGGGCAAAGCGACGGGCAGGCGGTGCTGGCCAAGGCCGCAGTGATCTGCTCCGACGTTGTGGCGAAGGCGGCTGACACGCCAATCGACGACATCGGCGGTTTTGCACCCCTTATCGATATCTCATCCGCGCGGCACGAAGTGCTTGAGACGCGGCTCTTCCGGTCCTGAACAGGAGGTTTCTTATGGCATCCCCAAACGGCCCTTTGCGTGTCGGTATCGGCGGTCCCGTGGGCGCTGGTAAAACGACACTGACTGCCCAACTTGCACGCGCGCTTGGTCCGCGTCTGTCGATGGCGGTGATCACGAATGACATCTACACGCGCGAAGACGCAGAAGCGCTAATGCGGATGCAGGTGCTGCCATTGGAACGTATTCGCGGCGTGGAAACAGGGGGCTGTCCCCACACGGCGATCCGCGAAGATGCTTCGATCAACTTGGCGGCGGTGGATGAGCTGACCAAAGCGATCCCCGATCTGGAGCTGGTGCTGATTGAATCCGGTGGGGATAACCTGTCAGCAACGTTCTCGCCCGAACTGGCGGATGTGACGATCTACGTGATCGACGTAGCCGCAGGCGAAGAAATCCCGCGCAAAGGTGGGCCAGCGATTTGTAAATCCGACATCCTCGTGATCAACAAAACCGATCTGGCACCCTACGTGGGTGCGTCGCTTGAGGTGATGGAGCGGGACGCGACAAAGATGCGGGCGGGTAAGCCCTTTGTCTTCGCGCAGAACAAGCACAACAAAGGCGTTGACCAGATCATCGATCTGCTCTGCGATATCGGTGGATTGGACCTGAAACCCATCGCTGCCGAGTAAATCATAAACCTCGCGCGAGGTTTGATTGCGGGAGCCTCCGGCGGAGGTATTTGGGGACAGAAAATACTCACTCAGAGCACAGTGTATTTTCTGTCGACAAATACCTTCGGGGGAATTGGCCGAAGGCCAAGGGGGCAGAGCCCCCACTACGCCGGCGCGCGAAGCGCGGCGGAACCCTTATCCGATCTGACCGCGTTTACCGCCAGTCTGTGCGCGGTCCATCAGGATCTGATCCAACAGAACGCAGGCCATCATCGCCTCGCCCACCGGGACGGCACGGATACCCACGCAAGGGTCATGGCGGCCTTTGGTGACGACTTCGATATCCTTGCCGGACTTCGTAACGGACCCGCGCGGCTTCAGGATCGACGATGTGGGTTTTACTGAGAAGCGCACGACGACGTCCTGACCGGTAGAGATACCGCCAAGGATGCCGCCTGCGTGGTTCGAGCCGTAGATCGGCTGGCCGTCCGGACCCATTGAAATCTCGTCGGCGTTTTCTTCGCCTGTCAGGGCGGCGGCGTTCATGCCTTCGCCGATTTCCACGCCTTTGACCGCGTTGATCGACATCATCGCGGCGGCAAGGTCGGTGTCCAGTTTGGCGTAGATCGGCGCGCCGATGCCTGCGGGTAGGCCTTGGGCCACAACTTCGATCACCGCGCCGACAGAGCTACCGGATTTGCGCAGGCCGTCCAGATACTCGGCCCACTGAGCCGCTGTGTCAGCAGATGGCACCCAGAAGGGGTTGTTCTCGATCTCGGCCATGTCGCGGTCGCCGGTGATGCCATGCGGGCCCATTTGCGTCATGTAGCCGGTGATTTTCAGGTCAGGCAGCATGTCGGCCAGAACAGCGCGGGCGATGCCGCCGGCTGCCACGCGGGCGGCTGTTTCGCGCGCAGACGAGCGGCCGCCACCGCGATAGTCGCGGATGCCGTATTTCTGCCAGTAGGTGATATCGGCGTGACCCGGGCGGAAGGTTTCGGCGATCTCGCCGTAATCCTTGGATCGCTGGTCGGTGTTTTCGATCATCAACTGGATCGACGTGCCTGTGGTTTTGCCTTCGAACACGCCCGACAGGATTTTCACCGCGTCAGGTTCGCGGCGCTGGGTGGTGTAGCGGTTCTGGCCCGGTTTGCGGCGGTCCAGCCAGTGCTGAAGCATTTCTTCGGTCACGGCGATGCCCGGGGGGCAGCCGTCGACAGTGCAGCCAAGGGCGGGTCCGTGGCTTTCGCCCCATGTGGTGACGCGGAAAAGGTGGCCGAATGTGTTGAAGCTCATGAAGCATCTCCTGATCTTGGGTGACGTCCTAGGGCAGGGGACGCGGACCCTCAAGGGATTTCGCTTGAATCCACCTACGTGGGGCACTAGCTGTTGCCGCACCTCGGGGTGCTTGGGTTGGTCCAAGCTGAGATGCGACGCTTCGCGAACCCGTCGAACCTGAACCGGTTAACACCGGCGGAGGGAAGGCCATGGCCCACGGACCCTTGTCCCGCTCCATCCTTGCCCGTCCGTCGCAGAGTGGAGAATGCCATGACCAAGGGCTTTATCATCGCTGCGGGACTGATGGCGGCAACTGCCGCGACAGCACAGGACAATGTGCTGACGGTTTACGCACCTGACTACATCACATCCGAATGGGGGCCGGGCCCCAAGATCGAAGAACTGTTCGAGGCCGAATGCGGCTGCGATCTTCAGTTCAAGCCGGGCGATCTGTTGCCGCGCATCCTGTTGGAAGGCGACCAGACTGACGCCGACATCGTGTTCGGCCTGAACACCGATGTGACCAAGAAGGCCCGCGAAACCGGCCTGTTTGCGCCGCACAATGTGGACCTGTCGCCGCTGACCCTGCCGCTTGAGTGGGATGACGCGATCTTCCTGCCCTATAACTACGGGCATACGGCGTTTATATATAACGAGGAAAAAATCGCCAATCCGCCCACCAGCTTTGATGCGCTGGTGAACTCGGATGATGATCTGAAGCTGGTCATTCAGGATCCGCGCACATCCATTTCCGGCCTCGCGCTGGTTCTTTGGGTGCAGGCGGTTTACGGCGATCAGGCGCAGGCCGCTTGGGAAAAGCTGGCACCCAAGGTGCTGACTGTGACGAAGGGCTGGTCTGAAAGCTATGGCCTGTTCACCGACGGTGAGGCGGACATGGTGCTGTCTTACACGACATCCCCTGCCTACCACATCATCGCGGAAGAAGACCGCACCAAGAAGGCAGCGATCTTCCCTGAAGGTCACTATTTCATGGTCGAACTGGCCGCCAAAATCGCCAGCACCGATGTTCCGGAGCTGGCGGACCAGTTCATGGCGTTTGTCCTGTCCGAACAGTTCCAGTCGATGATTGCCACTGGCAACTGGTCGATCCCTGCGGCTTTGGATCAGGACAAATGGCCGGAAGGCTTCAAAGAGCTGAACCTGCCTGAAAAGGTTCTGTTCTATTCCGAGGACGAAGCAGCCGAGCTGCGTGATACAGCGATCGAGGCATGGCGCGCCGCGCTTTCGCAGTAATCGCGGGCGCGCTTGTCGCGCTTTTGACCTTTGGGCCCGTGGTGGCAGTGTCACTGCGGGCTGGCGGGGTTGGCGGGTTCGCGCCCGGTGATTGGGGCGCGATCAGGTTTACGCTGACGCAGGCGGTGATTTCTGCGGGCCTCAGCGTGTTGTTTGCCATTCCGGTGGCTCGCGCGTTGGCGCGGCGGCGGTTTGTCGGGCGCGGGGCCTTGGTGGCTCTGTTGGGTGCGCCGTTCATCCTGCCGGTGATCGTGGCTGTGCTGGGCCTGATCGCGGTGTTCGGCAACAACGGTATTTTCAACGGACTTCTGCGGGCCTTGGGTCTGCCAAGCATGACGATCTATGGCCTGCACGGGGTCATCATCGCGCATGTGTTCTTTAACCTGCCCTTGGCGACACGGATGCTGTTGCAAGGATGGTTGGCGATCCCGTCAGAACGGTTCCGTCTGTCCGCTGGTCTGGGTTTGCGCCCTTGGGCGGCGTTCAAGGTGTTGGAGTGGCCCATGCTGCTGCGCGTCGCGCCCGGGGCCTTTGCGGTGATCTTTGTGATTTGCCTGTCGTCCTTTGCGGTGGCGCTGACCTTGGGCGGCGGGCCGAAGGCCACGACGGTAGAGCTGGCGATCTATCAAGCGATGCGCTTTGATTTCGATCTGGCCCGCGCGGCGAGCCTGTCCATGGTGCAGTTGGTGCTGGCCGTGGTTGCAGGTGTGGCCGCTTTGGCGCTGGCGCGGGGCGACGGGTTTGGTTCAGGGTTGGACCGTGTGGTGACGCGGTTTGATACTGGGCGATTAGGTTTGGCGCTGGATGCGGTCTGGATCATGCTGGCCGCGCTGTTTCTGCTGACGCCCTTGGCGCTGGTTGCGTGGAACGGGCTGGCGGGTTTGCCAATGTTGGGCGCATCGGTGTGGCAGGCGGCGGGGCATTCGATGTCGGTTGCTTTGGGCTCGACACTGCTCTGCATCCTCTGGGCACTGCCGCTCGCGACGCGTCGGGGCGAATTGATCGGCCTTCTGGGCATCGCATTGTCGCCCTTGGTGCTGGGTACGGGGCTGTTCCTGATCTTGCGGCCTTACATCAACCCGTTATCTGTGGCCTTGCCGGTTACGGCAGTGATCAACGCATTGGTCAGCCTGCCATTTGCCCTGCGCATTCTGCGCCCCGAGGCCGAGGCGATCCGGCAGGACCATGCGCGGCTGAGCGCCGCTTTGGGCCTGACGCCGTGGGCTTGGGTGCGCTTTGTCTATTTGCCCCGTTTGCAGCGGCCTTTGGGGTTTGCGGCGGGTTTGACCGCGGCCTTGTCGATGGGTGATCTGGGGGTCATCGCGCTGTTTGCCGATCCGGACCGTGCGACCTTGCCTTTGCACGTCTACCAACTGATGGGCCGCTATCAGATGGAGGCGGCTCAGGGGGCGGCGCTGTTGTTGTTGATGCTCAGCCTCGGGCTGTTCTGGCTGTTTGACCGTGGGGGACGCGTGAATGCTTGAGTTGAAGGGCCTGCATCTGAAAGAGGGCGAATTCGAACTGCGGGCTGATCTGAGTTTGCGGGCAGGGGGGCGTTATGCGGTGATCGGGCCGTCGGGGGCGGGTAAATCGACGCTTCTAGATGCGATTGCGGGCTTCCAGCCTTTGGTGTCTGGCGCGGTGTCGTGGAACGGTCGGCCCTTCACCGATCTGTCGCCCGCGGAACGCCCCTTGGCGATGCTATTCCAAGACAACAACCTGTTCCCGCACCTGACGGTTGATCGCAATCTGGCGCTGGCCTTGCGCCCTGACGGGGGTCGCATCGGCGCAGAGGGCCGCGAAAAGATTGTGCAGGCTTTGGCGGATGTGGGGCTGGCAGGCATGGGTGGGCGCAAACCGGCGCAATTGTCCGGCGGTCAGCAAAGCCGCGCGGCATTGGCGCGGGTGGTTTTGCAGGAACGGCCCATCATGTTGCTGGATGAGCCTTTCTCGGCGTTGGGGCCTGCGCTGAAGGTTGAAATGCTGGATTTGCTGGCGAAGGTGGCCGACCGGCTGCAGGCGTTGGTGCTGATCGTGACCCATGATCCGAACGACGCGCGCCGCTTTGCGCCGGAAACCGTGCTGGTCAGCGACGGCGTCGCCCACGCGCCGCAGCCCACGGGCCCGTTGCTCGACAACCCGCCGCCTGCGCTGGCGCAATACCTTGGTGGCGCATGACGTGACATGCCCACAACGCCGCGCGTTTTGTCATAAACTTTCACCAAGCTTTCGTTGACAGACGCGGCCCCAAAGTAGAGACATGACGCCGAGCGAATAAGTGAGAAATTAATTCTCAGGCACCTGCCATTTTCTGGTAAGGTAGCGAAAAGAACACGAGGCCAACCATGACCAGCAGTGCGCGTATTGAAGGCGATTTGCGCGAAAAAATCCTGACCAGCCCGGATATTGTGCTTGAAGACGCCGATCTGATGCGGGCGTTGGTTGCGGCCAATGAACGGGCGATGGGCGCGAATATCGTCGATCTGCGCGGCATTGCGATGGATCGTCTGGAACAGCGTCTGGACCGGTTGGAAGAAACCCACCGGTCGGTGATTGCAGCGGCCTACGAAAACCTGTCCGGCACCAATCAGATCCACCGCGCGATCCTGCGCATGCTGGACCCGATCGAGTTCGAGGCCTTCCTGCGCGAACTGGGTGGCGAAGTTGCCGATATCCTGCGTGTGGACGCAGTCCGCTTGGTGCTGGAATCGCCTGCTGGCGAACAGGATCAGGCGCTGAACCGTCTGGGTGATGTTCTCAGCATCGCGCAATCGGGCTTTATCAACGACTATCTGACCGAAGGCCGCAATCTGCCGGTGCGTCAGGTGACCCTGCGCCAGATGCACGAAGGCGATGCACGCATCTACGGCGACAAGGGCAGCTATCTGCGGTCCGAGGCCTGCCTGAAGCTGGATTTCGGCGAAGGTCGTCAGCCCGGTCTGCTGGTCTTCGGTGCCGAAGACCCCCATCAGTTCACGCCGCAGCATGGCACGGACCTTCTGGCATTCTTTGCTGGTGTGTTCGAACGGTCCATGCGCCGCTGGTTGTCGTGACACTCGGGATTTCCGCACAGGCGCGGGACGCGCTGGAAAACTGGCTGGCCTCGATGGCTGCACTGAAAGGCGCGTCGGAAAATACGCTGAACGCCTATCGTGCAGATGTTCTGGATTTCATCGCCTTCATGACCAACCACTATGCCGAGGCGCAGGGCCTTGGCCCTTTGTCGCGCATCACCGTGTCCGACATGCGGTCGTGGATGGCGCATCTGCGCGGTCAGGGCGCGGCCCCGCGATCTGCGGCGCGCAAACTGTCTGCCGTCAAAAGCTTTTATCGTTGGCTGTCCGAACGCGAAGGGTTCGAGGCGACCTCGGTCCTTGCCGCCCGCGCGCCGCGTTTTCAGAAAAAACTGCCGCGGCCCTTGTCGGCCGACGCCGCCCGTGCGGTCATTGACACCGTGGGTGATCAGGGGCGGGCCGACTGGATCGGCGCGCGCGATGCGGCGGTTGTGACGCTGCTTTACGGCTGCGGTCTGCGGATATCCGAGGCATTGGGCCTGACAGGCCGTGATCTGCCTTTGGGCGATGTGCTGCGGATCGTCGGGAAGGGCGGAAAAGAACGGATCGTTCCGGTGATCCCCGCTGCAAGAGAGGCCGTCGCGCGATATGTCAAAATGGCGCCGTTCCCGATTGGCACACACGATCCGGTGTTTCGCGGGGCCCGTGGCGGGCCGTTGCAGGCGCGGTTGGTGCAAAAGGTGACGGCAGCCGCGCGGATGCAGCTTGGCCTGCCGTCGACGGCCACGCCCCACGCCATGCGCCACAGCTTTGCCACCCATCTGCTTGAGGCAGGGGGCGATCTGCGGGCTATTCAGGAACTGCTGGGGCATTCTTCGCTGTCGACGACACAGGCCTATACGGCGGTCGATACGGTGCACCTGATGAAAGTCTACGAAAAGGCGCACCCCAAAGCATAAAGGCGCTTTCCATCTGCGGGGGGCAACCCTACGGTCACCACACGAACGCATTGGAAAGAGGGGGCTCCCATGAAGCTGCTGAAGCTTAGCGCATCGCCGTTTGTCCGTAAGGTTGTTGTGACATTGCACGAAACCGGCCAGTTCGACGAGGTCGAGATGGTAACAGGTGCAAACTCGGTGATGGAGCCTGATGCGGAACTGACGGCGCTGAACCCCATCGGCAAAATCCCTGCCTTGGTGCGTGATGATGGCGCAACGCTGTACGACAGCCGCGTAATCACCCGCTATCTGAGCGACCGCGCTGGTGCGGGGCTTTATCCCGACGCGCGGATTTGGGATGTCCTGACGCTTGAGGCGACAGCGGACGGCTTGCTCGAGGCGGCGTTGTCGATGGTGTACGAGCTGCGCTACCGCGCGCCCGAAATCCAGAGCCAGGAATGGATCGAGGCGCAATGGCTGAAGGTCACGCGCTGCCTGGACGCGCTGGAAGAGCGCTGGATGAGCCATCTTGCAGGGCCGCTTGACGCAGGCCAGATCGCGGTGGGCTGTGCGCTGGGCTATCTGGATTTGCGCCATGACGAACGCAACTGGCGCGACGGGCGGCCGAAACTGGCCGCTTGGGAAGAAAAGTTTTCCCAGCGTCCGTCCATGCAGGCGACGGTTCCACAAGGCTAAGCGGCCCTTGCCACCGTCGCGGCGGGGGGCTAGGGCAGGCGTAACATCTTTGGCCCGCGCATCCAGCGGACCACCGTTACAGGAGATTTGACCATGCGCATGCGCGACACGTTTCTGAAGCCGATGCATCCCGAAGGCTTCAAATTTGTCGGTGTTTTTGCCGCGATCACCGTTGTTCTGTTCCTGATCTGGGAACCGCTGGGGTGGATCGGCGTGGGCCTGACCGTCTGGTGCTACTACTTCTTCCGCGACCCCGCGCGCATCACGCCGCAGGTTCCGGGCCTTGTGATCAGCCCTGCTGATGGCATCGTGTCCCTGATCGAAACCGTGTCGCCGCCGCCCGAACTGGGCATGGGCGATGCGCCGCGTCTGCGGGTCAGCGTCTTCATGTCGGTCTTCAACTGCCACATCAACCGCGCGCCGGTTCCGGGCGAGGTGGTCAAAGTGGCCTACACACCGGGCAAGTTCCTGAACGCGTCGTTGGACAAGGCCAGCAAGGACAACGAACGCAATGGCATCGTGATCCGCATGGACGATGGCCGTGATCTGGGTGTTGTTCAGATTGCCGGATTGGTCGCGCGACGTATCTTGTGTTTCTCGAAAGAGGGCGATCACCTGCGCCGTGGCGAACGTTTTGGCCTGATCCGCTTTGGATCGCGTCTGGATGTTTACCTGCCCGAAGGCGTGGGCACCGAAGTGTCCATCGGCCAGACCATGATTGCCGGTGAAACCGTGATTGCCCGCCTGACACAGGACAACGCATGACCCGACCTGACCGCAAAAACGAAAAACTGTCTCTGGTTCAGCTGATTCCGAATATGCTGACCATCACCGCCATTTGTGCGGGGCTGACGGCCATTCGTTTCGGTCTGAACGGTCAGTACGAACTGGCGGTGCAACTGGTTCTTCTGGCCGCTGTGCTGGACGGGCTGGACGGGCGGATTGCCCGTGCGCTTGGGTCTGACAGCAAAATGGGCGCTGAACTGGATTCGCTGGCCGACTTCCTGAATTTCGGGGTCGTCCCCAGTTTGATCCTGTATCACTGGGCGCTTGAGGATTTCCGCGGTCTGGGCTGGCTGGCGGTGCTGGTCTATGCGGTGTGCTGCGTTCTGCGACTGGCGCGGTTCAACGTTGCGCGGAAAGAGGAAATGCCCGGCAAAGGCAGTGAGAACGCCTATTTCGTTGGGGTGCCGTCACCTGCGGGCGCGGCGCTTGTCATGTTGCCGATGTTCATTTCCTTCGGCTTCGGCACAGATCCGGTGCTGCCTGACCTGCTGCTGGCGCTTTATATGGGCGGGATTGGTCTGTTGATGATCAGTCGTGTGCCCACGTGGTCGTTCAAGACGGTCAAAGTGCCCCGCGGCGATGTCCGCATCTTCATGGTGGGCTTTGTTCTGGTGGGGGCTTTGCTGGTCACCTACGCGTGGCTGAGCCTGATCGCGCTGTGCTTTGTCTATATCGGCGTTGTGATCTGGAAGCTGATCACCCGCCCGCGTGGTTTGGGCAAGCCCGAGTAATCGGGCCTGCCGTTTGCATTAGAAGCGTAGCGACACACCGAAGTTGATCGCGTTTGTTTCGATCACGGTGCTGAGCGATCCGCCACCATCCAATTCAACTTCGTTATCCGAAATCGTGTACTGGTATTCGGTGAACAGTGCTGTGCGTTCGGTCAGGTCATAGGACATGCCTGCCGTCAGGCGCGCGGCGGGGCCGCCGATCTGATAGCCGAAGGTGTCAGAACCGTTGGTCGAGTTCACATCGACATGCGGAACAGAGATACCCAGACCCGCACCGACATAGGGCGTTGCCCCCAAAGCGGCGTTCGGCCAGCGGTACATGGCGTTCGCGGTCAAAATGTTCAGGCCGTCGGTGAATTCCAGACCGGAAAAGCCGATCGCACGGGCATCATCTTCTTCGGCATAGACCTTGGAGTGGGTGAATTCGACACCCCAGCCGAAATTGTCCGTTCGCCACCACGTACCGCGCAGGCCGTAATAGGGTGGTGCTTCGAATGATTTGCCGTCCCAGCCGACGGTTGCGTCGATCTGGGCGCCGGTCTGAGGATATGTACCGGTGACCGTGCTGTCGTTGGCATTTTGCCAACCGGTATAGGCCGAAAGTTCGAATTCAGCCAAAGCAGGAGTTGCCATAGACATGGCGCTGGCCAGTACGGCCAGTTTTAGTGAATTTTTCATGGCTACCTCGGGAGGAAGGGAGGAGAGTTAAGAGGTTTAGCTGTTGGTTAACGAATTAGGGGTCGGAAACGTTCCGTTCAACCGCGACACATGGGCGCTTTTCTTGATCTCTCGGCGTTGTGATCTAGACGGAGCAGGCTGACCTCGTTACATAGCGCGCCAGAACGCCGTGTTGCAGGCGCGGTGCGACCCTGAATTTTGGTCGTTTTTTGGACGGCCCAGGAATGGAGAAAACCTCGTGTCAAACGCAGAAGACCACGCAGGCACCCGGAGGGACTTCCTCTACTATGCCACCGCAGGTGCAGGTGCCGTGACCGCCGGTGCGGCGGTATGGCCGCTTGTCAATCAGATGAACCCCTCGGCTGATGTTCGTGCTCTGTCGACCATTCGTGTCGACATCAGCGGCGTCGCTGAAGGCAGCCAGATGACTGTTAAGTGGTTGGGAAAGCCCGTATTTATCCGGAACCGTACCCAAGCTGAAATCGACGAGGCACGTGCAGTTGACGTGTCCGAGCTGATCGACCCGCTGGCGCGTAACGCCAACATCGACGGCACAGCGTCGGCAGAAGACGAAAACCGTTCGCTGGACGAAGACGGCAAATGGCTGGTCATGATGGGCGTTTGTACGCACCTCGGCTGCGTGCCTCTGGGCAACGGCGCTGGCGATTATGACGGCTGGTTCTGCCCCTGCCACGGTTCGCACTACGATTCGTCCGGCCGCATCCGTCGCGGCCCCGCACCCGAGAACCTGCCGGTTCCAACAGCGCAGTTCGTGGATGAAACCACGATCCTTCTCGGATAAGGGAGAGTAGAGATGGCTGGAATTCCACACGATCATTACGAGCCGAAGTCCGGCGCCGAGAAGTGGCTGCATTCGCGCCTTCCGGTGGTTGGTCTGCTCTATGACACAATCATGATCCCCACACCCAAGAACCTGAACTGGATGTGGATCTGGGGTATCGTACTGACATTCACTCTGGCACTGCAGATCATCACCGGCATCACGCTGGTTATGCACTACACGCCGGACACAACGCTGGCTTTCGCCTCGGTCGAGCACATCATGCGCGACGTAAACGGCGGCTGGGCTCTGCGTTACCTGCACGCAAACGGCGCTTCGCTGTTCTTTGTTGCTGTATACGCCCACATCTTCCGTGGCCTGTACTACGGTTCGTACAAAGCACCGCGTGAAGTCACATGGATCATCGGTATCCTCATCTACCTTCTGATGATGGGCACCGCGTTCATGGGCTACGTTCTGCCTTGGGGCCAGATGTCCTTCTGGGGCGCGACCGTTATCACCGGCCTGTTTGGCGCGATCCCGTTCATCGGTGAAACGCTGCAGACATGGCTGCTGGGCGGACCGGCTGTAGACAACTACACGCTGACACGCTTCTTCTCGCTGCACTACCTGTTCCCGTTCGTTATTGCAGGTCTGGTGATCGTTCACATCTGGGCGTTCCACTCGACAGGCAACAACAACCCGACAGGTGTTGAAGTGCGCCGCACATCCAAAGCAGACGCTGAAAAGGACACCGTTCCGTTCTGGCCTTACTTTGTGATCAAGGACCTGTTCGCGCTGGCCATCGTTATGGTCGTGTTCTTCGCGATCGTTGGCTTCATGCCGAACTACCTGGGCCACCCCGATAACTACATCGAGGCAAACCCGCTGGTCACACCTGCGCACATCGTTCCGGAATGGTACTTCCTGCCGTTCTACGCGATCCTGCGTGCCTTCACCGCTGATGTATGGGTCGTACAAATCGCGTCCTTCGTCACAGGTGGCATCATCGACGCCAAGTTCTTTGGTGTTCTGGCGATGTTCGGTGCGATCGCGGTTATGGCGCTGGCACCGTGGCTGGACACATCCAGCGTACGTTCCGGCCGCTACCGTCCGCAGTTCAAGATGTGGTTTGTCCTTCTGGTCATCGACTTCTTCCTGCTGATGTGGCTGGGTGCGATGCCCGCAGAAGAGCCCTATGCAAGCTTCTCGCTGATCGCGTCCGCGTACTGGTTCGGTTACTTCCTGGTGATCCTGCCGCTCTTGGGTGTTATCGAAAAGCCCGAGCCGCGTCCGGAAACCATCGAAGCGGACTTCGATGCGCATTACCCCAAGTCTGACGCCACTCCGGCCGAGTAAGAAAGGATCTGAAGAAGATGTTCAGAAAACTCGCTATCGCTGCTGTCGCAGCACTCGGCCTGACCTCCGGCAGCGCATTTGCTGCCGGCTCCGAGGGCCACGTCGAAGACTTCGCTTTCAGCTTTGAAGGCCCCTTCGGCACATATGACCAAAACCAGCTGCAGCGCGGCCTTCAGGTGTTCACCGAAGTTTGCGCAGGCTGCCACGGTCTGAAGTTCGTACCGATCCGTGATCTGGAAGAAGGTCTGGGCTATACCGAAGAACAAGTCCGCGCTTATGCGGCTGAAAACTTCGAAGTCTATGACGCAGAGCTGGAAGATTTCCGCCCTGCCAAGCCGACTGATCACTTCCCGGAAAACAACGGTGTTGGCGCGCCTGACCTGTCCTTGATGGCAAAGGCACGCGCGGGCTTCCACGGTCCTTATGGCTCTGGTCTGAACCAGCTGTTCAAAGGCATGGGCGGCCCCGAGTACATCGCGTCGCTGCTGACAGGCTACACAGGTGAAGACAAAGTCGAAGCTGGTGTGACCCTGTACGAAAACACTGCCTTCCCGGGCGGCTGGATTTCGATGGCACCGCCGCTGTACGGTGACGACGTTGAATACGTGTCCGAAGAGGTTGAAGCATCGCTCGAGCAGGAAGCTCAGGACGTTGCTGCGTTCCTGATGTGGACAGCGGAACCCAAGATGATGGCCCGCAAGCAGGCCGGCTTTGTTGGCGTGCTGTTCCTGACGGTTCTGTCGGTTCTGCTGTATCTGGTGAACAAGAAGATCTGGGCACCGATCAAAGGCCGCAAGAAAGACTGATAGGTCTTTCGCCTACTGAAATTACAAAAGCCCCGTCACTTTGGCGGGGCTTTTTTGTTGTGCATGTTTGCGTCACTGCAAAATTCCCCTGCGTTCCATCGGGCCGTACCCTTGTTTGTTGAAGGCGGGCAATCTAAGTCCAATGGCATGAGATCAAAGCTGCCATTCCTCAAATCCAAACCGGTTGTCTCGGTGATCCGCCTTCAGGGCACGATTGCCAGTGGCGGGCGCGGGACATTGTCCGATGCGTCTTTGGCGCCGCTTCTGACCCGCGCTTTTAGTAAGGGCAAACCTGCCGCAGTCGCGCTTGAGATCAACTCGCCTGGCGGATCGCCTGTCCAATCCAGCCTGATCGGCGCCCGCATCCGTCGGCTGGCCGAGGAAAAGGAAGTGCCGGTTTTCGCCTTTGTCGAAGATGTAGCGGCCTCTGGCGGCTACTGGATCGCTTCGGCGGCAGATGAGATTTTTGCTGACGCGAGTTCGATCCTTGGGTCGATCGGTGTGATTTCGGCAGGCTTCGGCGCGCATGTGTTCCTGCAAAAGCAGGGCATCGAACGCCGCGTGCATACTGCCGGTAAATCCAAGTCGATGCTGGACCCGTTCAAACCGGAAAATCCCGAAGACATCGAGCGGCTGAACAGCCTGCTTGCCCAGTTGCATGACAACTTTATCGGACAAATCCAGTCGCGTCGCGGTGACAAGCTGGCCGATAACCCTGATCTGTTCACTGGCGAAGTCTGGATTGGACAGAAGGCGGTCGAGGTTGGCCTGGCCGATGGCGTGGGCCATTTGGAAACGGTGATGAAGGCGCGCTTTGGCGACAAGGTCCGTTTCCGCCGCTACAGCCAGCGCCGCCCGATGTTCCCCCGTTTCGGTGCACAGTTGGTGCGGGACGGGTTATCGGAAATCGAGGAACGCGCCGAATTCGCGCGCTTCGGGCTTTGACGTGATTATCAAGATTGTCGTCCTCTTCCTGATTGGCATGGCCGTACTGGCCATGTTTGGCCGTCTGCGGATGCCCAAGGCGGGACGCAGGTTGCCGGGCGTCTGCAGCAATTGCGGACGCTACAAGATAGGCAAGGGCCCGTGCCCCTGTACTCAAGGGAAAAAGTAGTATGGTTTGGCTGACTGCAGCTTTGGGACTCGTCATTTTGTTGCTGGCGGGTGACGCACTGGTGAAAGGCGCTGTGAACCTTGCACTTCGCGTGGGCATCCCTGCTTTGATTGTCAGCCTGACCATCGTGGCCTTCGGGACCTCTGCGCCGGAACTGCTGATTTCGATCAAGGCCGCGCTGGACGGCGTGCCGGGGATCGCGCTGGGTAACGTGGTGGGATCGAACACGGCCAACGTGCTGATGGTTTTGGGTATCCCTGCGCTGATCGCGGTGATGCACACGGCTGAACACGACTCGCGTAAAAGCTATCTGGTGATGCTGGCGTCGACCGTGCTGTTCATCGGGCTGGCCTTTCGCGGCACGTTCGACTGGATCGCGGGTCTGATCCTGCTGGCGGCTTTGGCCATGGCGCTGGGGGACAACATTGTCGATTCCCTGCGCCACCGTCGTGCAGGCGCTGCTGCCTGCGAGGACGACGAAGAAGAGCCCGAGGGCGCTGATCCGGATATGGCGGGCTGGAAGGTTGGCCTGTTCCTTGTGCTGGGCCTTGTTGGCCTGCCACTGGGTGCCAACCTGTTGGTGGAAAGCGCCACGGAAATCGCCCGCATGTTCGGTGTCTCGGAAACGGTGATTGGTTTGACTCTGGTTGCGATCGGAACATCCCTTCCGGAACTGGCAACGACCGTGATGGCGGCACTGCGCCGTCAGGCGGATGTGGCGCTTGGCAACGTGATCGGGTCGAACATGTTCAACCTGCTGGCCATCATCGGTGTGGCCGCGCTGATCAAGCCGATGGATGTGGACCCTGAATTCCTGCGCTATGACCTGTGGGTCATGCTGGGGGCGACATTGATCCTGATCCCCTTCGTCTTTTTCCGTCAGAACATCGGGAAGGTTTGGGGTGTGATCTTGTCTGCGCTATATGTGGGCTATGTCGTTTCAGTACTGATCTAAGACCAGGGATCCGCTCATGTCAGACTTTCAGAACCGCGCACTTGTAACCGGTGCGGGTAAACGCTTGGGCCGTGCGATGGCGCTTTGTCTGGCGGACAAGGGCTATGATGTGGCGGTGCACTACAACAGTTCGGCGGATGAGGCCGAAGCCGTGGTGGACGAGATCAAAGCCAAGGGCCGCGATGCGGTGGCTGTACAGGCGAACCTGCTGGATGAGGACGCTGTGCAAAACCTGCTGCCCGAGGCGGTCAGGGCGCTTGGCGGTCCTTTAAGCACATTGATCAATAATGCGTCGATTTTCGAATACGACAACATTGGTTCTGCCACCCGCGACAGCTGGGACCGACACATGGAAAGCAATCTGCGCGCGCCTTTCGTGCTGTCGCAGGCGCTTTATGCGCAGGTGCCGGATGCGGCGATGGATGAATATGGCGAACCGCTGGCGCGCGGATTGATAGTCAATATGATCGATCAGCGCGTGCACAAGCTGACGCCCGAGTTCATGACCTACACAATCGCCAAGATGGGTTTGTGGGCGTTTACGCGCACGTCAGCGCAGGCAATGGCCGATAAAGTCCGTGTCAACGCGATCGGCCCCGGTCCGACGCTTCAGGGTGGTCGTCAAAGCGATAGCCATTTTGAAAGACAGCGCGCAGCGACAGTTTTGGGGCGCGGTGCAAATACCTCGGATATAACCGGAGCTCTCAGCTATTTCTGTGATTCGCCAGCCATCACCGGACAGCTTCTGTGTGTTGACGGAGGTCAACATCTTGCATGGCAAACGCCGGATGTTTTGGGGGTCGAGTGACCTATTGGACGTCAGTTCTGCACAATCATGATTGCCGTCACATAGTGTTCACAGAAGCTTTAGGGAAATCAGTGTTTTGGCGTTTTGAGAAAAAATATCGTTGCAAAACAAATGCTTATTTATGTGCCTAAAATTTGTGCAAATCAGCGAAATCCTTCAAAACCAACGAAATTTTCCAATTCCTTCGGATTTGCCCATAGAGTTATCCACAGAAACCGTGGATGCCTTTGGTCTTGATCAGGGGGTCAACTTTTTGCAGGCAAGCCGTAAGAATCAGGACACCCGAGCAGCGAATCAAGTGACGTGAATGACAGACGATCCGACACATTCGAATCCTGAAATTCCAAAGGGCCATTCGGTCATTCAGGACTATCTAAAGACATTGGATAGTTCGCCGGGTGTCTACCGCATGCTGGACCCGCAAAGTCGCGTTCTGTACGTCGGCAAGGCGCGGAACCTGAAGGCGCGGGTGTCGAACTATGCGCGGCCCTCGGGACATTCGCGGCGGATCGAGCGGATGATCTCGGAAACGTCGTCGATGATGTTCCTGACCACGCGCACCGAAACCGAAGCGCTGTTGCTGGAACAGAACCTAATCAAGCAGCTTAAGCCGCGCTACAACGTGCTGCTGCGTGACGATAAGAGTTTTCCGAATATTCTGGTGACGGGCGATCATCCCTATCCGATGATCAAAAAGCACCGTGGCGCGAAGAAAGAGAAGGGCAGCTACTATGGTCCCTTCGCAAGCGCGGGTGCGGTGAACCGCACACTGAACCAGCTGCAAAAGGCGTTCTTGCTGCGCAACTGTACGGATTCCGTATTCGACAGCCGCACGCGGCCTTGCCTGCAATTCCAGATCAAACGCTGTAGCGCGCCATGCGTGGGCAAGATCAGCGAAGCTGACTATGCCGAGACGGTGAAAGATGCCGAACGGTTCCTGTCCGGCAAATCCACCCGCATCCAAGAGGCTCTGGGCGCCCAGATGCAGGAAGCGTCCGAGGCGATGGAGTTTGAACGCGCTGCCGCCCTGCGCGACCGTATCCGCGCGTTGACGCAGGTGCAGACGTCACAGGGCATCAACCCGCGCACCGTGACCGAGGCCGATGTGATCGCGCTTCATATGGAAGCGGGGCAGGCCTGTGTGCAGGTGTTTTTCATCCGTGCGAACCAGAACTGGGGCAACCGCGATTTCTACCCTCGCGTTGGCCCCGATGTGGATGAGGCCGAGGTGCTTGAGGCCTTCATGGGCCAGTTCTACGACACCAAGGAACCGCCGCGCCTGATCCTGCTGTCCCATGCGGTGGAAAACCCCGACCTGATGGAAGAAGCGCTTTCCAGCAAACTGGGGCGGCGTGTCGAACTTTCTGTCCCGCAGCGGGGCGAAAAGGCCGAGATTATCGAAGGCGCCACGCGGAACGCCCGCGAAAGCCTTGGCCGCAAGATGTCGGAATCTGCGGCGCAGACCAAACTGCTGAAAGGCGTGGCCGAGGCGTTTTCGCTGGATGCCCCGCCGGAACGGGTCGAGGTTTACGACAACTCGCACATCCAAGGCACAAATGCCGTTGGCGCGATGATCGTTGCGGGGCCGGACGGGTTCATGAAGAACCAATACCGCAAGTATAACATTAAAGGTGAAGACCTTACGCCGGGCGATGACTTTGGCATGATGAAAGAGGTGCTGTCGCGCCGCTTTACCCGCCTGTTGAAAGAAGACCCTGATCGCGAAAACGGGCTGTGGCCGGATTTGCTGCTGATCGACGGTGGTGCAGGGCAGGTCAGTGCCGTGGCCGAGATCATGCGCGAATACGGGGTGGAGGATATCCCCATGGTCGGTGTGGCCAAGGGCGTGGACCGTGACCACGGCAAGGAGGAATTCCACCGCGTCGGCCAGCGCCCCTTTGCGCTGCAACGCAATGATCCGGTTCTTTATTTCATCCAGCGCCTGCGCGACGAAGCGCACCGCTTTGCCATCGGCACCCACCGTGCGAAGCGGGCCAAGGCCAACATGGCCAACCCGCTGGACGAGGTGCCGGGCGTCGGCGCATCGCGCAAACGCGCGCTGTTGGCCCATTTCGGATCGGCCAAGGCCGTATCCCGCGCCAATCTAGCCGACCTTAAGGCTGTCGATGGCGTGTCAGAGGCGCTGGCAGAACGGATTTACGGGTTCTTCCACGAAAAGGGCTGATCACTCCGTCAGGATGGTGGACAGCAGTGCGCGCAGATCGTCGGGGATCGGCGTGGGGGTGCCATCGGGATCAGTCAGCACGTTCACAAAGAACCCGAGGGTCGAGGCCACGTCCTCATCCCCTTTGAACAGCGCGATTTCGATGCGGTAGGACGTGCGCCCCAGATGGGTCAGCCGCAGCCCAGCAGTCAGCGCATCGGGAAAGCCCACTTCGGAAAAATAGGTGCAGCCGTTTTCCACCACGACAAAGCGGATCGCTTCGGGCCCGCGGATGTTGATGCCGTTTTCCATCTGCCAAATGCTGATCGCCGTGTCGAAGATCGACAGGTAGGTGGCGTTGTTCATATGGCCGTATTCGTCGTTGTCCGCCCAGCGGGTCTGGATGGGGCGGAAGGCGCGGAAATCGGCGCGGGTGGGGGGCGGTGTGCGGGGCATCAGCCGTTCCTGACCAGTCGGACAGCGGCCGAGGCAAGCCACCCGGCAATCAGCGCGATGGCCACAGCGAGAAGGCCATAGGCCAGCGGGTTCAGGCGCGACAGGTTATACAGCCAGCGTTCGATCCCGACCTTTTCCACGATGATCGATGTGTCGATATCACCCACAACCGCGCCTTCACGGGTCAGGAATATCCGCAGGGTATATTCGCCTTCGGTCAGGTTTGCTGGCAGCGAGACCGAGGTCGAAAACAACGTCTCTTCCCGCATATTCACGGTATTTTCATCCAACCGATAGCGGCCTTCCTTTTCGCGGATACGGATCAGCGCCTGTGTGAAGGCTTGCGCGTCTGTGACATCATCAGGCGCGCCGACGGAGCGGATGGCCTTGGGGATGGAGATGCGATGCCTCAGGTCTTCGACGGCTGAAATGACCGAGGTCCACGGGGCAGATGTAGCGACCGCATAGAACGACGGGGCTTCGTCGACCTCGACGCTTTCGGCGTTTACCCAGATGCCCAGTTTGCGATCCTGCTTGTAGACGGTCATGCGCTCGGTCGGGCCCGAGACGGCGACGATCACTTCTAGCGGCGGACCTTCGGGGATCGGGTTTTCGCGTTTGACCGCGCCGTAGACCAGAATGTCGGACCCGTCGAAATCGGTAGAGATGGACACGGTATCGTGGCTGAGGCCCAGTACGATCTCTTCCTGCGCGGCGGCTGCGCCGGTTAGAAACGTCAGTATGGCGGCGAGGTAGCGGATCATGATCCGAACTCGGCCAGAATATACAGCTCATCCGGCGTCAGGAACAAATCCAGCGCCAGTTTGAAGCAGACCGCCAGCACCAGCGATGCCAGCAGGATACGCAGTTGTTCGGCCTTCAGCTTTGCGCCAATCACGGACCCGATCTGCGCGCCCACGACGCCGCCAAGGATCAGCGCCAGCGCCAGAACGATGTCCACGGTTTGTGTGGATACCGCATGCAGAAGAGTCGTGAAGGCGGTGACAAAGATGATCTGGAACAGCGATGTGCCGATGACGACCTTGGTGGGCATGCCCAGCAGATAAATCATCGCAGGCACCATAATGAAACCGCCGCCGACGCCCATAATCGCGGCCAGAATACCCACAGCCGCACCCACCAATAGCGGAGGGATGGCCGAGATATAAAGCCCCGATGCACGGAAGCGCATTTTGAACGGAAGGCCGTGCACCCAGACATGCACATGTCGTTTGCCACGCTTGCCCGCGCGGCTTTTCATCATCGACTTGACGCTTTCGTAAAACATCAGCCCGCCAATGATGCCAAGGAAGACGACGTAGCAAATCTTGACCAGCAGATCGACCTGACCTTGGGTTTTCAGGAAATTGAAGATGTAGACGCCGATGGCAGACCCGAAAAGGCCGCCCACCAGCAACACCGTTCCCATTTTAAGATCGACCGTTCGTCGTTTCAGATGGGCCATCACGCCGGATACAGAGCTGGCCACAATCTGGTTCGCGCCGGTGGCCACGGCCACAGCAGGCGGAATACCCATGAAAAACAGCAAAGGCGTGATCAGAAACCCGCCGCCGACGCCGAACATGCCGGACAGAATGCCCACAAGCGTACCCAGACCCAGAAGAAGGATCAGACTAACCGATACCTCGGCAATGGGAAGGTAAATCTGCATGTGCTCACTCTGTGCCTACGATTTCAAAAATGGCAACGGGGGCAGAGTGGATTTGCTTTAAAAAAGTGCGGGCGCAGCACAGGTCTACGCCCGCTTTTGGCTTATCTTTCCTTGACGTAGGGCTCGCCGCCCGCGCGGGGCGGGATGGCCTTGCCGACGAAACCGGCAAGGATGACCACGGTCAGGATATAGGGCAGGGCATCCATCACCTGCACAGGGATGACGACGCCGCCCAGATCAATGTTCTGATAGCGCAGCGCGACGGCCTGAAGCAGACCGAACAACAGGCAGGCGCCAAGCGCGTACCAGGGGCGCCACTTAGCAAAGATCAGCGCCGCCAGCGCGATAAAGCCGCGACCGGCGGTCATGTCTTTGACAAAACCCGCCTGAAGGCCGGTGGCCAGATAGCTGCCTGCAATACCGCATAGGATGCCGCAAATGCCCACAGCCGCAAAGCGCAGGCCGACGACCGAAACGCCGGCGGTGTCCACTGCCTCGGGCGCTTCGCCCACGGCGCGCAAGCGCAGGCCGAAACGGGTGCGGAACAGGATCCACCATGTCAGCGGCACCATGGCAAAGGCCACATAAACCAGCAGCGAATGGCCCGAGATCAGCTCGGCATAGATGGGGCCAAGGACAGGCACACCCGACAGGGTTTCAGCAAAGGGCAGGGTGATGTTTTCCCAACGCCCGCCACCGATCAGCGACGGTGTGCGCCCCCCTTGCTTGAACCAGTTCTGTGCGATCAGAACGGTCAGGCCAGCCGCAAGAAAGTTGATCGCCACACCGGAAATCAGCTGGTTGCCACGGAAGGTGATCGACGCCAGCCCGTGAATGCCCGACAGCGCGACCGAGGCTGCGATACCGGCAAACAGACCCAGCCAGACAGAGCCGGTCACATAGGCGACACCGGCAGACAGGAAGGCAGCGGCCAGCATCTTGCCTTCAAGCCCGATGTCGAAAACACCGGCGCGTTCGCTGTAAAGGCCAGCCAGACAGGCCAGCAACAGGGGCGTTGCCAGACGGACGGTGGAATCAAGAACCTGAAGTAGGGTCAGAAAATCCATCACGCGGCCCTCCGTTTCACAAAGAGTTTCTCAAGAGGCATCCGCACCATGTTGTCCAATGCGCCCGTGAACAGGATGACCAGCGCCTGAATAACGACGATCAGTTCACGCGGGATGTTTGTCCAAAGCGCCAGTTCCGCGCCGCCCTGATAGAGGAATCCGAATAGCAATGCCGCCATCAGAACGCCCACAGGGTGGTTGCGGCCCATCAGGGCCACGGCGATGCCGATAAAGCCCGCGCCTTCGGCGGCGTTGATGACCAGACGCTCGGCCTCACCCATGGTGGCGTTGACGGCCATCAGGCCCGCCAGACCGCCCGAGATCAGCATCGCGACAATGGTGATGCGCACAGGCGAAATGCCGGCATAGCGTGCGGCGGTTTCCGAATGCCCTTGCGCGCGGATTTCATAGCCCAACCGCGTGCGCCAGATCAGCAGCCAGACCAGCACACAGGCGATCAGGGCAAGGAAGAAGGTCACGTTGGCAGGCGAGCCGCGGAACAGCGGGTTGTCTGCGGTGGCGAACATGTCCTGGAACGACGGCAGGTGCGTGGCTTCGGGGAAGTTCGCGGTTGCGGGTTCCATCGAGCCTGCGGGTTTCAGCAGGTTCACAAGGACGTAGTTCAACAGCGCCGCGGCGATGAAGTTGAACATGATCGTGGTGATCACGATGTGGCTGCCACGTTTTGCCTGAAGATAGGCAGGGATCAGTGCCCAGAGCGCGCCAAAGGCCGCCGCCGCAAAGGCACCGCCGATGATTGCCAGCGACCAGTGGGGCCACGGGATGAACAGGCAGGCCAGTGCCGCGCCCAGACCGCCTAGAACCGCCTGACCTTCGCCACCGATGTTGAACAGCCGCGCGTGGAAGGCCACGGCAACGGCCAGACCGGTGAAAATAAAGTTCGTGGCGTAGTAAAGCGTATAGCCCCAACCCGACGACCGCATCAGCGCGCCGTCGACCATCAGTTTAAAGGCATCAACGGGGTTTTCCCCGATGGCCAGAATAACAAGCGCCGACAGGAAAGCCGCCAAAAGCAGCGAAATCAGCGGAACAAGGACTGCATCGGCCCATGCTGGCATCTTATCCATGGCTTGCCTCTTTCGTGTTGGTGACGCCGGCCATCAGCAGGCCCAGTTCGCGTTGGTCCGTTTCCGCAGGGTCGCGGAAGCCCATGATCTGACCGTCGAACATCACGGCGATGCGGTCGGACAGGGCAAAGATTTCGTCCAGTTCCACCGAGACCAGCAAAATGGCCTTCCCTTCATCGCGCAGGCGCACGATTTGCTGGTGGATGAACTCGATCGCGCCGATATCCACGCCGCGCGTCGGCTGGCCGATCAGCAGCACATCGGGATTGCGCTCAATCTCGCGCGCTAGAACGATCTTTTGCTGGTTCCCGCCGGAAAAATTCTTGGCCGCAAGGTTGCAGTTTGCGGGACGCACGTCGAAGCGTTCGATCTTGCCCTCGGCGTCTTTGCGGATCGCGTCATGATCCATCAGCAGACCTTTTTGGTACTGCGCGTCGCGGTGATAGCCGAAAATCGCGTTTTCCCACGCGGTGTAATCAAGGATCAGACCTTCGTGGTGGCGATCTTCGGGGACGTGGCCGATACCGGCCTCGCGCCGCGCGCTGCCGTCTGATCCGGCACCTGTCAGCGGCAACTCCTGTCCGCGCAGTTTCACGGATCCAGTGGCATCGGCATAGCCGCCAAGTACTTCCAACAGCGCGGACTGGCCGTTGCCAGCAACGCCCGCGATGCCCAGAATTTCACCGGCACGCAGGTCAAGCGAGATGCCTTTCAGACGTTCCACGCCGTGGTCGTCCACATGACGCAGGTCTTTGATTTCCAGAAGCTTTTCGCCCGGCGTGGCGGGCTTTTTATCGACCCGCAGCAGAACCTTACGACCAACCATCAGTTCGGCCAGTTCTTCGGGCGATGTTTCAGATGTTTTAACGGTCGCCGTCATCTCGCCCCGGCGCATGACCGATACGGTGTCGGTGATCTCCATGATCTCGCGCAGTTTGTGGGTGATCAGGATAATCGTTTTGCCCTCGGCCCGCAGGTTATCAAGGATGCGGAACAGGTGGTCGGCCTCGGCCGGTGTCAGAACACCAGTGGGTTCGTCCAGAATAAGGATGTCGGCCTGACGATAAAGCGCCTTGAGGATTTCCACGCGCTGCTGGTGGCCGACAGACAGGTCTTCGATCAACGCATCGGGATCGACAGACAGTTCGTATTCTTCGGCAAGTTGCTTCAGTACCTTGCGCGCCTTGGACAGCGAATTGTTCAGCAACCCGCCTTCTTCGGCGCCCAGAATGACGTTTTCCAGAACGGTAAAGTTCTTCACCAGCTTGAAGTGCTGGAACACCATGCCGATGCCTGCGGAAATCGCCGCCTGACTGTCGGGGATGTCGGTTTTTCTGCCCGAAATATATATCTCGCCCGCGTCGGCTTTGTAAAAGCCGTAGAGGATCGACATCAGGGTGGATTTACCAGCACCGTTTTCACCGATGATGCCGTGGATGGTGCCGGGCATGACGCGGATCGAAATATCTTTGTTGGCTTGTACAGGGCCGAATGCCTTGGAGATGCCTTTGAGTTCGATCGCGGGAACCGTATCGTTCATGATCAAGGTCCGAATATCGCTATGGGGAAGGGGCCGCCCGTGGACGGCCCCTCAACCAAGTTTCAGATAAAACGCGAAGCGCTTCTTAGAATTCCAGCGCGGGGCAGCTGTCGTTGGCGTAGTAGGATACGACTTCCAGTTCGCCCGAGATGATTTTCGCTTTGGCGTCTTCCACCGCTGCAATCATGTCGTCGGAAATCAGTTCCGCGTTGTTTTCGTCAACCGCGTAGCCAACACCGTCTTCTGCCAAACCAAGTGTCATGAACGTGCCTGTTTCCAGATCCGCACCGCCGGACATTGCTTCGAACACGGCGTTGTCGACGCGCTTGAGCATGGATGTCAGAACGGACCCCGGGTGCATGTGGTTCTGGTTGCTGTCAACGCCGATGGACTTGATGCCTTCGTCAGCCGCTGTCTGCAGAACACCGATACCTGTGCCGCCAGCAGCCGCATAGATGACGTCCGCGCCTTGGCCGATTTGTGCTTTAGCCAGCTCGGTGCCTTTAACCGGATCGTTCCATGCCGCAGGTGTTGTGCCTGTCATGTTGGAAATCACAGTGATGTCGGGGTTCACGGCCTTCGCGCCCTGTGCGTAGCCGCAGGCGAAGTGACGGATCAGAGGAATGTCCATGCCGCCGATGAAGCCGACTGTATTGGATTTGCTTTCCATCGCCGCCAGCATGCCAACCAGATAGGAACCCTGATGTTCCTGGAAGTTGATCAGCAGAACGTTTTCGGGCACTTCAGGCAGCCAGCCATCAATGTTGACGAACTTGGTGTCCGGATAGTCAGCCGCGACGTTGTTGATCGGATCGGCAAAGGCGAAACCGGCTGTGATGACCGGGCTGAAGCCGGCTTCAGCAAAGCGACGCAGCGCCTGTTCGCGCTGGGCTTCGGATTGCATTTCAATGTCCTTGTACGTGCCGCCTGTTTCTTCGGCCCAACGCTGAGCACCGTTATAAGCAGCTTCGTTAAAGGATTTGTCGAACTTCCCGCCAAGGTCATAAATCAGCGCAGGATCGGCCAGTGCGGCACCAGCAGAGAGTGCCAGCGCGGCTGTTGCGCCAAGAAATTTGGTCATGATTGTCATTACGGGCTCCCAGTGTGTTATGTCTGGCCGCTCCCAAAATCGTGCGGCCATTTTTACAGGATCAAAACGATCTGACAGAGATTAGGGCGTGTCTTGACCAAGTGGTCAACCGGTTTTTCAGCAAAAACAGGGCTGTCTGGCGTTACGTCACGCTCTCGGGGTGGATTGTTGCCCGTGCCATAAGCACAGCATCATCAAAGTTACCGTCCGGACGGCGGTAATAGCGCTTGCGCAGGCCGGACTCGGTATAGCCATGGGCCTTGTAAAAGGCGCGTGCGCCCGTGTTTTGGGCTGCAACTTCAAGAAATGCGGTGGCGATTCCCTGTTCTTTGTGCGCGTCATGGAAGGCTGTGATCAGCCGCGTGGCGATGCCTGATCTTTGGGCATCGGGGTCGACCGCGACGGCAAGGATCTCGGCCTCGTCCAGAATCTGGCGGGCGATCAGAAAGCCGTGGGGGTCGTGCAGGAATATGCAGCCTGATTGCGCCAGCGTGTCGGCGATGGCCTTTTCGGACCAAGGCGACTGATGCATGTAGGCGCGCGCCATGATCTGGGCCGCAGTGGCCGGTGACATGGGGGCCGGTGACATGGGGCTGGTCATGTCAGGATGCGTGGCGGCACGTCCCGTGACGGGGCCGCATCGGCGGGTTTGATGTACATCGGCG